>NZ_JBLIEK010000052.1:0-25124 GCF_047632995.1 Psychromonas sp. | reverse complement strand
TCAATAATGATTCGCCATAAATTAGATTTATGGGATTCTTGTTTTCATTTGAAACATCAAATTTTGAAGTTTTAAAACTTATAGCAATATGCACGATTCCCTCCTAGGCATATAACATCTTATTAGGCGGCATAATTCCATTTTTTCACAAGAAAAACGCCCATCAATTATTTGTAATAAAAATAAACATTACATGTTTTGATACTACTTATCAAATGGTTACCTTTTCTAATAAGATCTACCTATTGTATAAAAGTGGAATTGTTCCGTACTTGCGGTGGAAACATGGAACACAGGCAGTGCTGTGTATGACGTTAAAGTGCTTTTTCGCCCCATATAATATAAGTTGTCTACAAACTATTAGAGAATCTAAGAAAAAAAGTTTATTTAGAAGATAAACACGATATTAATTTCCCATCTCATAAACTAGCAGAAATTCTGGCTTTGCGTAGCTGTATTCCTAAATCACCTAGCTTTGTGGTTGGTGAAAAACAGATTATTAATATGAGTCTGTCGACATTAGCTAAAGACCCTAATGAAGCTTATCAAATTGATGAGGAGCTTCTAGTTAATACAAGAAAGTCAGTGTTGGAGTTATTTGGAATCCAAATGCACGTGTGACATTTATTTGGTGTTTAATATGCTTTTTACTTGGCTGGTTAATGTTAGTTATATGGCAAAAGTTAACGTTAAGAGATGAAACGCGACCATCTGCTATGAGCTTACAGGAGACACTGACCTCATTTCTAAATCCCGTACTCTTATAGACTGGCATCCATACCATGTGAGCGGAGATTAACCGCAACTACTTGCTAATGTATTCAATGCGCACAAAGTCATCTTATGTTTTAGTGGCAAACCTAATGTTATTCAGTGATCATAGTAGATGTTATTAAGTGGCAGTGTTGGAATGTTTTTACCACCAATTCTGATGTGATTGGGTGGCACAACTGAAGTAATTGTCCATGTTGGCAGTGCTTCGCACTAATACAACCAGCTATTCTGTCCTTTCTTCCAATGTGAGCTGAAAAAAAAGCTCAAAGGCAAAGCTCATAAAGATTCAATAGGATCTGTGCTTGAGCAATAGCTTGTTGATATTAGATAGTTTTATATCGACTTAAACATAGGTTTGTATTGACAATTAACCTTCTAAAATAGAGTATATGTCTCATGTCCCTTTAGTTCAGTTGGATAGAACAAGAACCTCCTAAGTTTTAGACGTGAGTTCGAATCTCGCAGGGGACACCACTTCTTAATTAGCTTTATTTATATGTGCTAATGACCCATTATTTACAAATACTAATACAACAACCACATTAAACGTGCTACAGATAGTGCTATCAAATAACAAGAAACCTTCAATGCATTGATTTTAATAGTTATTTTATATTTAAAACTGTTAATAACGTCCGCCTCCTAAGCGGATGATCGGGGTTCGAGTCCCTGTGGAGAGACCAAATAAAAAATATCAATGCAAATCGCTTAGGTATAAACAAACAGAGTTCACCACTCAGGCGATATTCTACCTTGGAACATTTGTTCTATTCGTAATCACCTGCGAATAACAACCTGTGCTTCCATAATCACTTCACGCTGTAATTGTAATTCAATCTCTGCTTTTATTACATCTAGTTTTCCATTGGTTAATGCCGAAGGAGTGACTAATTCAACAGATAATTCTAACGGTTGTATCGCGCGAGCCCGAACTTGACGAATCGTTACCTGACCAATTTTTTTGCCTTCCAGTTGCTGCATGATGGATGATTCATCCGATAAACGCATGAAACTAAAAGCCAATGGTACACTAACTACCACTACTGCTATGAATGCAATCCCTAAACCTTTTTTAGCTAGCGTAAAAGGTGCAAAACCTAAAAATAAGAAGGTTAAAGCAGCCGCTAGCACTATGCCTGCCAGATTGGTTAAAAACAGTAAAAATGCTCCCCAAGCCACATAAAAATCAAGCCAACCCAATCCAATGCCGGTAACCGCAAGAGGCGGTACTAACGCCACAGCAATCGCGACGCCAGCCATACTCTTAGCGGCTTCAATACGTGCATGTGCATACGCTCCTGCAATACCTGATAGAACAGCAACGGCTAAATCTAATAAACTAGGACTGAGTCGAGCGGCTATTTCAGATGTCACGGTTTCCATAGGCATAATAAAACTGGCCATAGATGCAAAACCCAATGACAGGCATAAACCGATCAGTAGTGTTTTTATACTACTGCTTAATAAGCTAGTATCTTGCCGCACTAACGCCATAGATAAGGAAATAATAGGAGCCATTAAAGGAGCTAAAATCATTGCGCCAATAATTACGGGGGCTGAATTAGCAAATAATCCCACGCTGGCTAATAATGTAGATAACACCATCAAGGTCAAAAAAGCAGGGGAAGTCGTGGCGTTTTCGTACAATAAGTGATAAAGATCTTTAAACTCCTCCGTCGCCGCATGCGCGATAAAGGGTAATTTTTTGCTAACCATTTCAGTAATGGCTTCACCAACGGGTAAACGTGTTACTTTTCGCTGCTCTTTATGATTGTCTGATATCTCACTGATAGGTAATGCATCACCGACCAATAGATTCAATACACGTGAATCTGTGCCAACTAATAATTGATCTGCTTGATAGGACAGCCCATCAATTTTATAAGTTAACTCATGCCCATTGCTCACAGTGAATGATTTCGCTTTTAATAATCCGAGAAAATTAGGAAGATTTACCTTACGACGTAATGGCGCCATCACAAAAAAGAGTAACACTTCAATTACACTACGCGGAGCAACAATGATTGCATGACACATACCATCATTAATATGGGTATAAGGTAATATATTTCTAGATAAGGAAGCGCCATGCGCATGTTCAATAATCACTAAGCCAATCGCAGCGGTACTAAAATCACTTTCATTTTCTGTAGTAAACGTCATTTTTTGTGGCCGAATAGTACGAACATTCACAGCGTTAGCAAATGCAAATTTTAGTTTTTCACGCCAAGAAATACTCTTAGTGGTAGGTAATAAGTTAAAGCATTCGCCGAGTACCACTGAGCTTAACACTAATTGCCCATTACAACGCAGCACATCGACTTTTTGTGGGCTGGCAAGTTGCGCCGTTTGAATTGCTTTTTGCAGGTCGCTCTCGATACAAAATCCCCGCAGAGCATAACGTGAAGTTTGATGAGGTAGAATAGCTAAAAACCAACCACCTTTAATCGCCGCTTCAATAACCGCAGGCGCGTTCTCATCACTAATACAAGCATAAACGCGGCTTTCAGGGCTAAATTCAGCAGGTGATTCGTTTTCCCATACTTTTGGTAATACCTTATCTTTAAATAAAGCGACGACATTCTCGCTTATTTGCTCTTTCGTTTCACTATCAAAAAGTAAAAAACTATCAGACATGTCCCAATCTCTAATTTACAAAAAGTAGCCACAGTATGATCCGGTATTTTTATTAAAGCAATATATACCCGTTATCAATAGATAATGAAAAACCAGCAAGTCCAGAAGAGAGAAGGCGTGAATTTAAAACTCTCAAATCGATACCTTATAACAGAAAAAGGCAGGACTGCGAAAAGTCAGTAAAGCCAATATTTTTTCACGATAGCCTAGAAGATGTAACGTCATTATTTTACAAAAATTTAAGAGACAAAAAAAAGAGCTCATTCGAGCTCTTTTTTATTGTCGCCTGCATTACGCGATAATTTACTCTTCTATTTTTTTCTTACGACGCATCGGTGCGAAACCCATCTCTTCTGCTTCGTGGAAGATTTTATTAGGTGCCTTTTTCACTTTCTGCTTTTTAGTAGCGGCTATATTTTTGCTGCTCGAATCTGCCAATTTATTTTCAATGGGTTTAACCGCCACCTCTTGGAGCCCCTTAAATTTAGGCGTTATACCTTCAACACGATCAAAACTAATCTGTTGCTGTACAAACTCTTCTACTTTTTTAAAATTTAGCCAGTCGTGCGGACCAATAATTGAGATAGCATCCCCTTTTTCTCCCGCTCGGCCCGTTCGACCGATGCGGTGAATATACTCTTCAGTATGTTTCGGGATATCAAAATTAATAACATGGCTGACATTAAGTAAATCTAGACCACGAGAAGCGATATCAGTAGTGACTAATATTTGCGCTTTACCACGTGAAAACTTATCCATAATACTGTTACGATTGTTCTGCGTGAGATCGCCATGTAAAGCGACGGTCACATAGCCTTTTTCTGTCAATATAGCACTTAAACGTTCGGCATCTTTACGCGTTGCAGTAAACACAATTGCCTGTTTAATCGTTTCATTTTTAATAAAATGGAACAGTAATTTTTCTTTTTGATTTAAGTTGTCAGCGAGATAAAAACGTTGGCTAATTTCACTATGCTGTTGATTCTCTTCACCAATGGCAATACGCACTGGGGCCTTTAACAACTGTGCAGCAAATTCATTTACTTCAGCATGACCCAGTGTTGCAGAAAAGAGCAATGTTTGACGCAGACGATGACTCGCCTCTTCATTCACGGCTTTTAACTGTTCAGCAAAACCTAAATCAAGCATACGATCCGCTTCATCTAAAATTAACAACTCAAGCCCATGTAAGTGCAATAAACCTTTTTTAAGATGATCGACAATACGCCCTGGTGTGCCGACAACAAAATGGGGGTCTTTATCAAGCTGCTTAACTTGGTCGTTAAAATTTTCACCACCTAGTACTAACGTTGATTTCAAATTTGTGTTGGAAACTAATAAACGCAGTTGGGAATAAACCTGTTTTGCAAGTTCACGGGTTGGTGCCAAAATCAGGACGCGCGGATCTCGTTTTGTCAGCGCTCGTGTTCTTAAAACACGCTGCATTGCAGGTAGCAAATAAGCCAATGTTTTACCCGACCCCGTTTTTGATGATGCAAGTAAATCTTTTCCTGCAACGGCAACAGGGATTGCACTTGCCTGAATTTGCGTCGTTTCTGTAAACCCAAGGTGGGATAACGAAATGATTAAGCGACGGTCAATGGGTAAATCTTCAATCAGCAAAGTACTCTCCAATAGGGCAATATAAAATATAAGTGTGGTTAGGCCCTAGTATAACGATTAAGCGGGAAAAGAAGAAATTAAGATTTACTCTGGCAGGTAACAATATAGATATTTACGAATATAAATTAAAAGAGCCTATGTTTTAGACTCTTTTAAAGCTTCAGATCGAACTTAAATTGCACTTAACCCCATTTCAAAAATAAGTTTTTCTGCAGTACATTCAAATTGCAGTGATAGTTTACAAGTCTCACCCGTATCTGTTGTTTCTGTCTTTTTACTAAACTCAACACTCGGAAACCTGGCAACGGCCGCATCGATATATTTTTGAGCTAACAGCTCAACACTTGCCTTATCTGTGCCACTAAATGGCAGCACTAGAACTGTATCATCTTCAGCAATGACACTGCCCAGCTCAACGAAAGTACCACACGCTTCACATACGTCATTTGTATTTTGATCTTGAGACATAACAACCTCCTCGGTAATATTAAATGGATCGCTGAATAAAAACAGCTACTGAACACTACTGATTATACTGGGCTTTAAGCAAAAAAAAAGGCGATAATTAATTATCGCCTTTTAAATTTAATTGTTAAAACACATTATGCTAGTGGGTATTTTTTCAAATTCCAAATAGTGGTTGCGTAATCTTCAATTGAACGGTCAGAGTTAAATTTACCCATCGCGCCAGAGTTACGAATTACTTTCTCAGCCCATAAAGACTGGTCACGGTACGTCTCATCGATTTTCTGATGAGCGCCACAGTATGATGCGTAATCCGCAAGACATAAGTACTCATCACCGCCTTCAAGTAATGTGCGTTTGATATCAGATAGCGCACCAGGTTTGCCCGGTGTGAAGAAATCTGTATCTAACCAATCTAGGACTGATTTTAACTCAGGGTTGCTGTAGTAGTAATCAAAAGGATTGTAACCTTTCGCTTTAAGCTCTTTCACTTCCGCAACGCTTAGTCCGAAGATAAACATGTGCTCTGCACCAATCTCTTCTGCCATTTCGATATTTGCGCCATCCATAGTACCAACAGTTAGTGCACCATTGATTGCAAATTTCATATTACCAGTACCCGATGCTTCTAGGCCAGCAGTTGAAATTTGCTCAGAGATATCCGCAGCTGGGAACATTTTTTCAGCAAGTGATACGCGGTAGTTCGGTAAGAATACAACTTTTAGCTTACCTTTAACGCGTACGTCATTATTTACTTTATCTGCAATTTTGTTGAGCGCGTAAATAATCTGTTTAGCCATATGGTAACCCGGTGCCGCTTTAGCGCCGAATATAAATACACGTGGAACCATATCGTAATCAGGGTTATCGAGTAAACGTTTATACAGAGTCAAAATATGAATCATATTCAGTTGTTGACGCTTGTATTCGTGCAGACGTTTAATTTGAATATCAAAGATTGCATCAGCAGAAACTTCTACACCAGTTAAATCTTTAATGATTTTAGCTAATTCAAGTTTATTGTCTTTTTTGATATCCATAAAGCGTTTTTGCAAAGCAACATCTTTTGCTTTTGGTAATACGCCACGTAGTTTATCAAGATTAACTACCCAATCATTGCCCACTTCTTCATCATACAATGCAGCAAGCTTAGGATTACACGCTTTTAACCAACGACGAGGAGTAACACCATTCGTTACGTTAACTAATTTAGTTGGGAATAACTCATGATACTCTGGGAAAAGATCCGTTTTAACAAGTTCAGAGTGAACCGCAGCAACACCATTTACTTTGTATGAAGTAACAACACATAGATTTGCCATACATACTTTACGATCGCCGCCTTCTTGAATAATAGAAAGTTTTGTTTTCTTCTGAACATCGCCTGGCCATTTTTCTTCAACTAATTCTAAGAATTGACGGTTGATTTCGAAAATAATCTCAAGGTGACGAGGTAATACTTTTTCAAATAAGCTAACAGACCATTTTTCTAGTGCTTCTGGCAATAGCGTGTGGTTTGTGTATGCGAAAACTTTTTGACAGATTCCCCATGCAAAACTCCATTCCAGACGTTCTTCATCAACTAAAATGCGCATTAACTCAGGGATAGCGATTGTTGGATGCGTATCATTTAATTGAATCGCAACTTTATCAGCTAGTTTTGTCCAGTCAGTATTCGCACGTTTAAAACGACGTAGAATATCTTTAACAGAACAAGCACAGAAGAAGTATTGTTGAACTAGACGTAACTCTTTACCTTCAGGGGTTTCATCATTTGGGTATAATACTTTTGAAACAGTTTCTGCTTGTGATTTTTCAGCTTGCGCATCAACATAACCGCCCGCATTAAATACATCCCAATCGAACGCTTCATCAGAGCGACTTTCCCATAGACGTAAAATATTAACTGTTTTTGCACCGTAACCAACAATTGGCACATCCCATGGCACACCTTTTAGTTTCTGGCCAGCATGCCACACTTTATGTGAGCTGCCATCTTCATCAAAAACAGTTTCAACATAACCGTATAGCGGTACATGTTGGATAGACTCAGGACGGCAAATCTCCCATGGGTTACCGTATTCACGCCATGTATCAGGACGCTCAATTTGACGGCCATCTTGGAATGATTGTGCGAATAAGCCATGCTCGTAATGGATGCCATAGCCAATTGCAGGATAGCCAAGTGTTGCTAAAGAATCGATGAAACATGCGGCTAGACGACCTAGACCACCGTTACCAAGCGCCATATCAGGCTCTTCATCACAAATTTCATAGAGGTCTTTACCTAGACCTTTCAACGCTTCTTCAGCTGTTTTGAATAGTTGTAAGTTATGTAGGTTGTTTGAAAGCAAACGGCCCATTAAAAATTCAAGAGATAAATAATTCACAGAGCGAACATCTTTGCCCGCGTGATTTTGTTGAGTCTCTGTCAGTTTCTCAAAAACCATTTCATTAACGGCATAACAGGTTGCATTCCACCACGCTTTTTTATTCGCTTTATGTTGATCTGTACCTAAAGTTTTATGCAAACGATCTACAATTGCCTGTTGCATCTGATCAGCAGTACATTCAACTCCTGAAGTTAATTGCGTAGTCTCTTGTTTGGTTGTCGCTTTACTTTTTGCTGCAGTTGGGGTCTTTTTAGTAGCCATGAGGTACCTACATTTCCATGTTAATTAATAAAGAGCAAGTGTCATCTATCTGATAACTCGCCACTGTAAAATTTCGAATGATAACTTTAGTATCAAAATGATTAATACTGAACTATCTTTACCATTGTTCGCTTTTCAAGTAATTATTATCCTTAAAAACAGATACCACAATAAAGTGAGTTCAGCGGTTAGTCCTCCTCCTTTCATCTACGCCCCCCCCCGGAACTCTGTAAATATTTATTAAATTTAAGGAGTAGTTTGTAGGTATAATCAGTAGTCTAAAGCCATATTTCGATATGCAAGGGGGTGTTAAAAAGCGTTATATTTATTACTAATGATTGATCAAGATCATAAATCTAGAAGCGCTATGATTTTTATAAATGTAAATAAAATAAATTTCCAGCCTTAAATGTCTTATTTAAGCCTCTTTTTTTTAGAAAAGAGGCTTATAAATCGCAGATCTATTCTATTTTTCCCCGCAGATAATTACAAACCTGCTTTAGAAAAAGCCTGAGCGACGATTTCTTGTGCTTCTTTTTGGATTGCTGCGATATGCTCTTCGCCTATAAATGACTCTGAGTAGATTTTGTATATGTTTTCAGTACCTGATGGGCGCGCTGCAAACCAGCCGTTTTCAGTGGTCACTTTTAAACCACCGATAGCAGCACCATTACCTGAAGCATGCGTGAGTTTCTCAATAATTTTTTCACCCGCCAACATATCGGCTTCCACCATATCCGGGCTTAAATTAGCAAGAACGGCTTTTTGCTCTGGCGATGCAGGCGCATCAAAGCGCTGATAAATAGGTGAGCCAAATTTTTCAGTAAATTCTGCATAGTGCTCGCCAGGATCTTTACCTGTTACAGCAATAATTTCAGCCGCCAGCAACGCTAAGATAATACCGTCTTTATCAGTACTCCATACTGTGCCATCTTTACGCAAGAAAGAAGCCCCCGCGCTCTCTTCACCACCAAAACCGAATGTTCCGTTATAAAGGCCATCAACAAACCATTTAAAACCAACGGGCACTTCAGACATTTGACGTCCAAGCTGACCAACAACACGATCAATCATTGAGCTTGATACTAAGGTTTTACCAACAATCGCATTTGCTGGCCACTCAGTGCGATGGGTAAACAGGTAGTTTATTGCCACAGCCAAATAGTGGTTAGGGTTTAGCAAACCAGAGCTTCTAGTTACAATGCCGTGGCGATCGTAATCAGGATCATTGGCGATCGCCACATCAAATTTATCTTTTAATTTAATAAGCCCTGCCATTGCATAAGGAGAAGAGCAATCCATACGGATTTTCCCATCTTTATCTAAGGTCATAAAAGAGAAAGTAGGATCGACGCGATCATTGACGACTTCGATATCTAAACCATATGTTTTAGCAATAACAGGCCAGTAAGCAACACCTGAACCGCCTAACGTATCAACACCGATTTTGATGCCCGCTTTTGCAATCGCATCTAAATTTAGAACATTTTTCAGATCATCAACATAAGGCTGAATATAATCGTATTCTTCAACGAACTCGGACTCCATCGCTTCAGCGAAATCCCACTGCTCAATATCATCAAAGTTATCATTTAATATTTCATTAGCACGATCTTGGATAATTTTAGTTACATCACTATCGGCTGGACCGCCATTGGGTGGGTTGTATTTGAAACCGCCATCTTCAGGCGGATTATGCGAAGGTGTAATAACGATACCGTCAGCTAAATGACCGGGATTTTCTTTGTTGTATTGCAATATTGCATGAGAAATAACCGGTGTTGGTGTGTAACCGCCCCCTTCTTGAACTATCACTTTAATGCCGTTTGCAACCAATACCTGTATTGCTGAAATAAAAGCAGGCTCTGATAACGCATGCGTATCCTTACCAATAAACATAGGTCCTGTGTAACCTTGCTTAATACGGTATTCAGCTAATGCCTGACTGATTGCTAAAATATGCAATTCTGTAAAAGCATTCTTAAATGAGCTGCCTCGGTGCCCTGAAGTACCAAATGCGACCTGCTCACTGGCTAAGC
This sequence comes from Psychromonas sp., assembly GCF_047632995.1. Taxonomy (GTDB): domain Bacteria; phylum Pseudomonadota; class Gammaproteobacteria; order Enterobacterales; family Psychromonadaceae; genus Psychromonas. The sequence continues at coordinate 14,932 of NZ_JBLIEK010000052.1, read as the reverse complement.
TCACATCTGGAAGGTTAACGTAATACGCTGAAACCAATTTAGGGATATTTACTAAATCGCTTGCTTGTGCAGGTTGACCTGCCCGTGGATGAATTGCCATAATAATTATTACCTCAAAAGTATAAATAAATTGTTTTTAAAATATGCTTATCGAAAGTCCTATAAAAGTTACTGCTACTCCTAGGGGCTGTTTTTTCCTTCCAACTGCGTTATCAGTCGCTCATATAGAGTAACTATACAACTCTCCTTCTGCCTAAACAGCCTCCAGCAGTGATGGCGTCGAAAGGTCAACAGATCCTATTTAAATCTCTTCTTTTATACGTTCTATCAAATGCTCCGGATATCCCATAGAAGCCATCATTTGCGTCAAAATAATGCGTTTTCGACCCGTATTTGCATTTGTTATCACCCAAAATGGGGTATGCGGAATATCTCGCGGTTTACTTGCTTTTAATAGCGCAACTTCTTCTTCATTATCGGATGCTAATAAAGCATTTAAATTTTGTCCGAAATAATCTCGTGTACGCCCTTTGGTCGTATTAGCTGCAACAATAAATGCCGCTTTTTTTTCATAATACATAGTCGTCAGTAACATTTTAAATTTATTGGTAACGACAGACTCATTTTTAAAGACGGGATTAGCAAACAAAGCAGTAACACTCTGTACAACTGTATCAGACACACCGATATGTAAAGGAGAATCAATTGCAGGCGGACTGTCCTGTAGGTCAACAGAAACCACTTGCGACGCAGGAGGAATTGTAATAGTTACACTTTCGTCTTGAGTCTCTGTACTTTTTTGCTCGCTCGGTGCAGCGTTTGGTAATAAAAGTAGTCGGCGCAAAATCTGAGAAGGCGTTTCACCAAAAGCTTCGATATTAGCCAAAATATATTTATAAAGATCGTCTTCTATTTCTATTTTTTTCATTATTCCACCATTTGATTTTCACTCTGACACTTACCATTTCTAATCGTCTATCTTTATAAAAATCAACATTACAAAAAACCATTAGCCAATCTAATACCATGTTAAACTCAAATACAGATTATACTTTATTTACCATAACGGTAACTCTACTACTATATTTTCACTTAAAATCGAATCTTATGCTACTTAATTACCAACAAAAACAAACCGCTTTAAATGAAGCAGATCAAAAATGTGAGAATATTTTCATTATTCATGGGTTATTTGGCAGTTTATCAAACCTAGCGGGGATCGCCACCGCCTTACAAGAATATCAGCAGATTATATCGATTGATTTACGCAACCATGGTAATAGCCCTCATTCGCCTAGCATGAGCTATCAAGAGATGGCCAATGATCTGTTCGAATTGGCAGATCATCTTAACATTGAAAATTTTTCTGTTATAGGCCATTCAATGGGCGGAAAGGTCGCCATGACTTGCGCGCTGCAACGCCCTGAACGTATCAATAAAATTGTTATCGCCGACATCGCTCCTATCACTTATCCCAATAAACACAGTGACGTTTTAGCGGGGTTAAAAGCAGTGGCAAAACAGCAAATAAAGAGCAGACAATCTGCCGATTTAATATTAAGTCAATATGTCAAAACAGCAGAAGTCCGCCAATTTTTACTGAAATCGCTGCAGAAAAAAGGGGAACATTACCAACTGCAATTTAATTTAGAAGCGATCATAGCAAACTACGACTCGATTCGTGGCTGGCCAGCTATTGATAATGTATTTAATAAAGAGGCACTGTTTATTAAAGGTGGGAACTCTGATTATATCTGCGCCGATAACCAAAACACTATTTTGTACTTATTTCCCAAAGCAAAAGCCAAGGTGATTGAGAATACGGGACACTGGTTACATGCCGAAAAACCAAAGACTTTCAACCGCTTGATTAGCCAGTTTTTTAATTAAAAAATAATAATGGACTATAAATAAATCGCTGAGTATTCGCGTTTATGTTATATTCCTCTTTTTGAATGAAGCCAGTACTATGCTACAAGAATATACAGAACAAATAGAGATCATTGGCCTTTATGGGTTTTATATCCTACTTTTTTTGTTGATTGGTATGTCCATTCAAGATCTATTAAAACGCGGTGATGTGCCAAAATTTGGACGCAACATTGTATGGGCGGTACTGTTTTTTGGTTGTTTTGGTTTTATCGCTAAAGCAATCATCGAAATAATCTGGACCAGTGCTGGCATTGGTTAGTGATAAGCCACAAATAACAACAAATACTTTTAGGTAAAAGAATGGCAAAAGAATCATTTGATCGTATTACTCACGATCTTTTTGCTGATGAGGTACGTCCCGGTAGGCCTAAAAGCAACCCGCATTCTCGTCGCGTACAGCTTAAGATTAATAAGCAGCAACAGACACAGCGAGATAAGCAAAAAGGCTTAAAACGTATTGAATTAAAAGTTGATACGCAATTATTTGACGCACTCAATGAGCTATCAAAAGAGCAAAACATTAGTCGTGGTGAACTGATTAATCAGCTTCTTAACGCACAGATAAATTAATTTATAAATTAAAGGTATAACGATATGGCTAGTGTAGGCATTTTTTTTGGTAGCGACACGGGCAACACTGAAGCGGTTGCTAAAATGATCCAAAAAGAGTTGGGAAATAAATTAGTTGAAGTAAAAGATATCGCTAAAAGCAGTAAAGAAGAAATTGCTGAATACAGTTTACTTTTATTTGGAATTCCAACTTGGTACTACGGTGAACCGCAGTGTGATTGGGATGATTTTTTTCCTGATTTAGAAGATATTGATTTTAGCGATAAATTAGTCGCTATTTTCGGCTGTGGTGATCAGGAAGACTACGCGGAATACTTCCTCGATGCGATGGGGCAGCTTGGTAGCATAGTTGAAAGCAAGGGTGCAACCATTGTTGGTAACTGGCCAACTGCAAGTTATGAATTTGAAGCATCAAAAGCACTGGTAGATGATGACCATTTCATCGGGCTTGGTATTGATGAAGATCGCCAACCAGAATTAACCGCATCACGCGTCAAAGCATGGACAGAACAAATTTATGATGAAATGTGTTTAGCAGAGCTTGCTGACTAGTATTAATAGAGATAAACCGTTAGGAAATAATCATGCCTTTAGAAAGCGAAGCATTAAAAGAAGCTGGATTAAAAGTAACCTCACCACGAGTGAAAATTTTACGTTTACTTCAACTGCCAAAGAATCAACACATCAGTGCTGAAGATCTTTATAAAAAACTGCTCGCACAAGGAGATGAAGTTGGTGTCGCAACGGTTTATCGCGTATTAAATCAATTTGATGATGCAGGCATTGTCACTCGTCATCATTTTGAAGGTGGAAAATCAGTATTTGAACTTGCCAATCAACATCATCACGATCATCTTGTTTGCCTAAAATGCGGCAAAGTAATTGAATTTAATGATGATTTGATCGAGCAACAGCAGAAACTGATTGCTCAAAAACATGGCATAAAGCTTACCAATCACAGCCTTTACCTTTACGGTGAACCTGTTGACGGGGTATGTAACCATAAAAAATAAGCAGTCATTTCGCCCGAAAATAAAAAAGCCCGTTTTTAATTAAAACGGGCTTTTTTATTTTCGTTTGTTAGCAATCTCTTGGCAATAACTCATAGCCCCTGCTACAGGGTATTAACGAATCTTACGGATCAGAACTTTGGAACTACGTTTAAGGTTATAGAGTTCTTTTTTAGCGGAAGGCAAATCACTAATATCAGCAAACTGAAAGCCACGCTCTCTAAACCAATGAATACTTTGAGTAGTTAAAACAAAAATAGATTCTAAACCCAGCTCCCTTGCTTTACGCTCAATATGCACCACTAAATTATCGGCGCGTGCGCTACGACGGTATTCAGGGTGACTGACCAAGCAGGCAAGCTCGCCCATTTTTTCATCTTTAAACGGATAAAGTGCTGCGCAACCTATAACCATCCCATCTCGTTCAATAATTTGGAAATGACCAATCTCGTTTTCTAATAGCTCTCGTGAACGTTTAACTAAAACCCCTTGTTTTTCAAGTGGCTCAATCAACTCTAACAGCCCGCCAATATCATCAATAGTCGCGGTGCGGATCCGTTCATAACTCTCTTTTACAATTTGAGTACCCACACCATCGCGTGTAAACAGCTCTTTTAACAATGCACCTTCTTGATAATAACTGATCAAATGACTACGAGTTACCCCCGCTTTACAGGCAGCAACTGCCGCGCGTAAAAAATATAATGTGCCACTGGCCTGCTCAGACTCTTTTTCCATCAAATCAATATGGATCTGAGCCTGCTCAGGTAACAGTTCAGAAATCACCCTGCCTTGTTCATCTAACACACCCGTATTAGAACAAAAACCAATTAACTTATCCGCTTGTAAACCGATCGCCACTTGCGTTGCGACCTCTTCCGCGAGCAGGTTAAACACCTCACCGGTGACCGAATAACCAAGTGGTGAAATAACCGGTACAGCCCCGGATGCAAGTTGTGTTTTTATGCCGTCAACATCGATTCTTCGGACTTTTCCTGTATGACAAAAATCAACGCCATCTTTAACGCCTAGCGGCTGTGCTGTTACTACATTACTGACAACCGTGCGAATACTGGCGCCTTGCATCGGTGAGTTTGCAAGACCCATTGATAAACGCGCTTGTAATTCGATTTGTACCGCGCCCACTGCCTGCTTAACTAGCGCTAAACTTTGATCATCTGTAATACGTAAACCATTATGAAATTCACTAATATGGCCATGCAAATCGAGTTGTTTTTGAATTTGCGGACGCACACCATGCACTAATACAAGTTTGACACCGAGACTATTTAATAAAGCAATGTCATTGATAATATCCTGAAAATTATCCGTTTCTAATGCTTCACCACCGATCATTAAAACAAATGTTTTGTGGCGATGTGCATTAATATAAGGCGCTGAACTACGGAACCAATTAACTAATTCTGTTGAATCTTGTACAACTTCCATTTATTTACCTATTTCAAAAAACACATTGATAGCAGTGTGATGACTTTTATCAATTTTATCAATCACTCACCATTTATCCAATCAAAATTACTACAGATCGTGGTGCAACAAGGTATTCATTACTAAACCACTGTTTTTTATCTCCATTATTATAAATATCGTTACCATCCGCTAATGAAGTATCAACGATTCGCTGCCATTTACCGCTTGTGGATTTAGGTAACTCAAAGTTAAGCGCTTGCCAGAAAGCATTGCAAATAACATAAGAGACAACCGATGAATGAGGATCTTTACTTTCCATGGCAATAGCATGAGATTCCTCACTCCAATCAGGTTGATTTACTTTCACGCCATGCCAAACAATGCCCGACTGCTGAATAATATCATGCAAAGAATAGCGACAACTGGCATTGAGGTATATCTCTGTGCGTTGCTTAATTAAGGCTTTAGTAAAGTTAAAAAGCCCCCTGTTTTTTTTAATTTTACTCCAATCAAACCAAAATTTGGGATTATCCTGGCAATAACCGTTATTATTACCTTTTTGCGAATGGCCTATTTCATCGCCCATTAGAATCATCGGCGTACCTAAAGAGATCAAGGTAATGGTCAGCATGTTTTTCATCTGCTGAGTGCGTAGCTGAACTATTTTAGGATCATCCGTTTCACCTTCAACGCCATGATTCCAACTAAAATTATGGTCGCAGCCATCGCGATTATTTTCCCCATTAGGCAAATTATGCTTGCGGTTATAACTGACCAGATCATTAAGTGTAAAACCATCATGACAAGTAATAAAGTTAACCGATTTTTCCGGCTCAAAGTTATGCTCACCGTAAATATCCGGGCTACCAATTAAGCGATTGACAAAATCACTTACCATTCCTTTGTCGCCCCGCACAAAGCGACGTACATCATCCCTAAAGTGACCGTTCCATTCCCTCCAACGCTGCCCTGCCAAACTACCAACTTGATATAAGCCCCCCGCATCCCATGCTTCTGCAATCAGCTTAACGGGGGACAAGATGGGATCGGTATCAATACTAAATAGAGTAGGCGGACTGAGCATAGGTATGCCAAGCTCATCGCGAGATAAAATGGAGGCTAAATCAAAACGAAATCCATCGACATGCATTTTTTCTACCCAAAAGTGCAAGCTGTCAATAATCATGCGCCTAACGACGGAATGGGTCCCGTTAAGGGTATTACCACAGCCACTGAAATTCATATAGTGCAGATTATCTTTGGATAACATGTAGTAATCACGATTATCAAAACCACGCAATGAAAAAGTAGGCCCGCCTTCCCCGCCCTCTGCGGTATGGTTATAAACCACATCCAATATCACTTCAATATCAGCCGCATGCAGGGCCTTGACCATTTTCCTAAATTCATTAATCGGACCCAGCCTCGACTTGTCTGAGCTGTATTCGCGATGCACTGCGAAAAAGGATAATGGGCTGTATCCCCAATAGTTAGTTAACCCCGCGTGATGTTCACTGGGATCAAACTGATGAACAGGCATCAACTCAACGGCCGTTATCCCCAGCTCTTTTAAATAGGGAATCTTTTCAATTAACCCCGCATAGGTGCCGCGTTTATTTTTTGCGATTTTAGCACTTTGATGGCGCGTAAAACCGCCCACATGCATCTCATAAATAACCGTTTTATAAAAAGAGTGGCGAGGATGTTGATCCCCCTGCCAATCATAATCATCTATATCAACCACCACACTTTTTAAACATTTATCAAGGTTTGAGCCGCGGCCAAGCGCCGCGTTGCGAGAAAAATTTTCACCCCGTTCAACCAATAATCCATAGGGATCTAATAATACTTTCTCCGGGGCAAAGGCCATTCCTTCATAAGGGCGATACGGTCCATCGACACGAAAGCCATATAGTTGCCCAGGTTGCACATCTTCAATGAAAATATGCCAATAATAAGCGGTACGATTATCAATAGCTGAAAGTGTAAATATATAGCTCGCGGACACGTCATCTTTATGATCAAAAAAGAGCAGTTCAACACCTTCAGCCAGGCGCGAATAAATACAAAAATTGGCACCTTTACTTGTATAGGTAACACCTAACTTTTCAGGTGTTCCATTCGCAGTTAAAAACATACTACACTCCAGATCACACTTAAAATAAAACAGTAACCATTTAATTATATATAGTGCGTTACACTTAATTAAACATGCACATTTAAGAAAATGGTTTTTATAGGAAGTTACATGAAATTAGCTCATATGATAAGAATAGCCGCTCTTTTACTATTTAGCGTCTGCGCTCAAGCTAAAATAACGCAAATTGAGCCGCAGGTATTACTTAATAAAATTGACAATCAGCAAACTTTAGCCATTTTAGATGTGCGAAGTGAACAGGAGTTTTTAGAGAGCCATATCCAAGGTGCAATCAATATCCCCTATGATCAACTTGTGCAAAATAAGGAACGCATTGCACAATATAAAACACAACCGCTTGTTATTTATTGCCGCTCAGGCAGGCGAGCTCACATCGCCTACCAGACTTTACAAGGTTTAGGTTTTAATCAACTAATGGATTTAAAAGGGCATATCAATTTATGGCAAAAGCTTGATTTTCCATTAGTCACACAATGAACGGAGAATTAACCATTTACCACGCGCAGCAGTCAGCAGAACTGCACTGCGCTTAGCTCTGCTGCTTTTTAGCGCCAAATGCTCGCAGTGCGGCAGATGAATTATGACCAATCATTAGCAAACAGGGGGTTAAAATAAGCGTCAGCAAGGTAGCAAACGTTAACCCTCCCGCAATTGCTGTCGCCAGTTGCGACCACCATTGTGTAGACGGCGCGCCAAACTCAACCGTCCTGGTAAAGAAATCCAAATTCACTTTTAAGACCATTGGCATCAATCCCAAGATAGTCGTCACAGTAGTCAAAAGCACGGGACGAATACGTTGTGCGCCGGTTCTTAATATCGCTTCTTGAGTATTGATTCCTTCTCCTTTTAAAACATTATAAGTATCAATCAACACAATATTGTTATTAACCACTATCCCCGCCAGCGCGATCACACCGATACCAGACATTACAATACCAAAGGCAGTTTGGCTGAAGAATAAACCGATAAATACCCCGGCGGTAGAAAAAACAACCGCACTTAAAATCAAAAAAGCTTGATAAAAAGAGTTAAACTGTAAAACCAAAATCAACGCCATAATAGCTAATGCCACCATAAAAGCATTTTTTAAGAAATGCTCCGCTTCCTGCTGATCTTCATTTTGACCGCGTAGTTTTAAACTGACACGCGCATCCAACCCTAAGCTGGGAAACTCTTTTTCAAGCTCGGGTAAAATCAAGCTTAAGTTATACCCGGGTGCCATATCAGCACTCACTGTCATCACAATACGGCCATCCACTTTTTTAATAGAAGCTTGCTTGGGTGAGGGGATGAGGCTGACAAAATGACTGACAGGTATCTGCCCGGCAGCGGTTTGCACACGAATTTCTGAAAGCTTGCTTAAACTACGATCTTTTTCCGGATAGCGCACACGAATATCTAACTCATCGTCAACATCATCGGGCCGGTAAGTACCGAGCATCAAACCGTTGGTGAGAAATTGTACGCTGCTCCCCAATAGGGTCGCATCAGCTCCATAACGCGCAGCATCCGCCCGATTGATTTTAAATTGCCATTCCACACCGGGTTTTGCACCGTCATCTTCTATATTGATAAAATAATCTTTTTGCATTAATGCGTGGCGTAGCTTATTTGCGGCTCCCTGCAATAACTGCGGAAAACGGGAACTGATTTCGATTTGCAGATCTTTACCCGAAGGGGGACCTGCCTGATCTTTTTTCAGCTCAATTTCAACCCCCGGCAGATCCATAGTGCGTCGGTTAATATCGGCAATAATTTCATTCGCACTGCGCCTGACTTGCCAATCCCTCAAATTGATGCGCATATGACCCACTAATTCTCCGGTTGAATCGCCTGATTTCAGATAAAGCGTGTCAATTTCATCACGCAGCGGTAATATTTTCTGCTCAATGGTCGACATAATAGCGTCTTGCTCATCGATCGAAAAATCACCATATGAGCGCACTTTAACACTGATCCCCGGCGGCTCTACATCCGGAAAAAATTCAACACCAAGATGAGATTGTACAAACAAAGCAACGCCCGTAGCTGCAATAATGGAGGTCAGCAATAGGACAAGCCAGGGATGTTTAATCGCTTTGTTCAGGGTTTTTACATATCCCCCGGTAAATCCAGTTAAGGCGAAGAGATCCCCTTTATCTGCGATAAGCGCATTGTTTTTCTCTTTTTCAGAAAGAATCCTAGGCTTACCAAATACACTGCCTAATACGGGAATAAAAATAAGCGCCATTAGCAATGATGCAGTCAATGTTGCAATTAAGGTCAGCGGCAAATATTTCATAAACTCGCCCGTAATACCCGGCCAAAACAGCAGAGGCGCAAAGGCCGCCAAGGTCGTTGATGTTGAAGCGATAATCGGCCAAGCCATACGTTTAGCCGCATTCAGATATGCTTTATGGCGGGCCACACCCGCACTCATTTCACGATCAGCAAATTCAGTAACCACAATCGCGCCGTCAACCAGCATCCCCACGGCCATAATCAGCGCAAATAGCACCACAATATTGACAGTGATACCGGACATCCACAACACTAAAATCCCCGTTAAAAAGGATCCGGGAATAGCGATGCCCACCAAAGCCGCGCTGCGCATGCCCAGCACCCCGATGATCACAATTACCACTAACAATACAGCACTTAAGACATTGTTTTGCAGATCATTAAGCATGGTTTTAACATCTTTTGAGCTGTCGCCTGCATAACTAACGTGAATATTATTGGGCCAAAACGCGCTATTTTCTTCAACTAAGGCTTTGATTTTATCCACTGTGTAGATAATGTTTTCACCGGGACGTTTTACCACTTCTAACGAGATAGTCGGCAAACCATTAACGCGCACAAAACTTGACGGATCTTTAAACGTACGGCGAATTTGGGCAACATCTGCAAAGGTGATCACTTTATCACCCGACACTTTGACGGGCATCTCCATCACATCTTTAATGGTTGAAAACACCGCGGGTACTTTAATTGGGAAACGCCCTTTGCCCGTATCCATTACCCCCGCCGCAACCAAGCGATTATTACGTGAAATAAGGCTATAAATATCGCTCATATCCAGCTGATAACTTTGCATAAGCAAAGGATCAACCAATATTTCCACCATATCTTCACGATCGCCGCCAATATTAACTTCTAGCACTTCAGCAAAACCTTCTAACTTATCCTGCATCTCTCTAGCCAGCGTTATCAGCGCCCGCTCTGGCGCACTACCCGATAATAAAATAGTCAAAGCAGGATTTTCTGTGGCTAAGGTCACCTGTTTTACAATAGGATCGTCACTCTCCTGTGGTAATTTACCCTTGGCTTGATTCACTTTTTCATGTACATCATTCAATGCATCTTTAATATCGATATCAATATAAAACTCAATAACAATAGAAGCATAGCCTGAGCTAGCGGTTGATTTAATCTCTTTGATCCCTTCAATACTGCGCAGCTCCTGCTCAAGAGGGCGCAACAATAAGCGCTCGGCATCTTCAGGAGAGATCCCTTCATGGTTAACAGAAACATAAATAAAAGGGATGGGAATATCCGGATCGGATTCTTTAGGGACCTTGATATAAGCAGCAAGTCCAGCTATTAATAAAAAAACCAGCAGCATTAACAGCGCACGTTTACGTGATAACGAACCTGCAATAATCGTTTTCATAGCGACGATTCCGCAGCAATAGCCTGCACGCGATCGCCGGGTTTAACAAAGCCCTGCCCTAAGGTAATAATATCAACAGGACCGTCGAAACCAGATAACCATACGCCATCATTGTCAGCTTCAACAAGATTGATCGCTTTAAAAACAACAATGTTATCGGCAACAAATTTAATACCGAGATTGCCCTGCTCATCCATTGCCAGCACCGAAGGTGAAACATAGACGGCTTCAACAGGGTAAAGGGGGATAGATAATGTGGCGCTAATGCCGGCAAATATTTTTCCATCAGGATTGGGGAATTCAGCTTCAATACGAAAAGTACTGCTTTTGCTATCCGCTAACGATGCAATATAAGTGATTTTTCCTGAAATCTTATCGCCCGAGAGCAAGGTCGCGGAAACAACCTGCCCTAATGTTAACTGATTAATATGATGCTCTGTCGCATCGCCGCGAATCACAATGGGATCGATATTTTCCAAACTAAAAATAGGATCGCCGACCTGCAGATAATCCCCCTCTTGAGCAAATTGTTCCTGCAAAATTCCTGCAAAAGGGGCAATAATAGTGGTACGTTTTAATATTAGCTGCAGCTGTTTAACTTCCGTTTTAGACGCTAACAGTAAACTGTTAACTTCAGCTAAACGCCCCCGTCCTTGCAGTCCTTTATCATTTAATGATTTGACTGCGTTATAATTCAATAAACGCTCTGCAAGCAAGGCCTCTGCTTGCGCTAACCGTTGCGGTAATTCGCTTTTTTCAATCTCAACCAAAGCACTATTAACTTTTACATTGTGTCCTTTTTCAATCGCTATTTTGACTATTTTTCCCGCCACCTCAGTGCGAATAACGGCATGACTGTTGGCTTCACTTTTCCCATATAAAGTTAAAAACTTGGTCATTTGTTGCGGTTTAAAATGGGTAGTTTGTACCTTTGGTAACTTTTCTTCATGAGCGGCTATGGGTTGTTCACTTGATTGCTGCTCCGCTGGTTTCGAGAGCATCCAAAACAATAATAATCCGGAAATAAACAATGCGATCCAATAAGGTCGCAAAGCGAAATAACGGCGTAAACGAACAAACATAGATAAACCTCAATAAATAATGAAATTGTTCTATTAATGTTATATTAACAAAAGAGAGGATGCGAGTGGTAATAGCTAGATTTACAGGTAGAACGACATTTTAGGAAAGGAGGAGTGAAGTTCTCTCGGTAAAGAAACTTCACATAACAGATACAGTTAGATAGAGAATGAAGAGCCGCAACCACATGTTGCCGTTGCATTTGGATTATTAACTAAAAAACGCGATCCTTCTAACCCATTTATATAATCAACAGTGCCGCCAACGAGATACTGCAGACTCATGGAATCAATCACTAAGGTTACGCCATCATTTTCAATCAAGGTATCGTCTTCATTCACTTTTTCATCAAACGTAAAGCCGTATTGAAAGCCTGAACAGCCCCCGCCGGTCACGTAAACTCGTAATTTTAATGCTGGGTTTTTCTCTTCAGCAATAAGAGCTTTTACTTTATGCGCTGCGCTATCACTAAAATAAATGGGCAACGCCATTTCAACTTCGGATGTCATGGTAACCTCTAAAAATGTAAGCTGATTACTAAAAACAGCATTAAATTGGTATAAATTTTCGTTATTATCCAATAACCAACCAAATAGGTCAAGTAAGATGCGAATTTGATTAATCAATATCTAAAGCAATTGAAAATTCACCATTCGGAAAATAGTCCGTTGCTCGTGTAATAATCCTGGCTTTTTCTAAGGAGCAAGCTGTTGCTCTTCTGACTCAAAAGAGGTTAAATCGGTGCCTTCAAACTCACTAATATCTTCCTCTTCTTCAATCAGCGTTTTCCAGTCATAGCGCTGTGTTACCTGCTGCGCTTTATACCAACGATTACCCGGTACATTTAACTGTAAAATAACTTCATCAATGGTCATTTCTGGCGGTAATATAAAATCCCCTTTGATGGTTTGGAAATACTTGAATTTAAAAGTTGACGCAGACGTTTCACTCAGGGAACTTAACGCTCTGTTTTGCAAATGCCCATTATCAAGCCCAGAAAAGCTTATTGAAAATTTACCCGATAAAAAACGGCGATATTTTTGCGATTGCATTAACACCAGCTCATAATTCCATTCTCCTGTTTGTTTATTTTCAAGCACAGTGAATGAATAAATTTTCACACCTGAGGATTGCAGTTCAGGTGAAACAATTCGCTCATAAAAATACAACTTATTTGCAGAAATATTTAACTCTTTACTCAGTTGCATATTTTCTTGCGTCAATTGATTAATGGTCTGTTCATCAGTCATTAATTTCGCGTCGTTACGTGCAAGCTGCATAGATAGCTCAACTTTTTCAGCGCTGAGGGTTTGTAAATCCACTTCCATTAAGGCTAATGAATCAAGCAAAATATCTTGTTTAAATTTACCCAGCAAAAATCCCAACAATAAACAGATCATCGAAACAATAATCCACTTAATGAAACTTTGTTTTAACCGTTTCATTGCATACCCTTCTTATTATGAATACCAACCATACTCAAACGACTTGAATCTGCATGTTCAAGTCGTTGGGTATAATATTATTTATCTTTACCCAGACGGTGCATCGCTTTATTTCTTATTTCCTGACGTTTCTGACGCATCGACAGTCTCATTGTGCGTTCTAAGAGCTGTGTATAAATCGGCCGTCCACCCAAGGATTGTGCAACCATAGTCGCCCCTAAACAGGTCACTATTAAGGGTAAAATCATTTCATAATTGCTGGTCATCTCAATGACCAATAAGATACCGGTTATCGGCGCGCGCACGGTGGCGGCAAACAGCCCCCCCATACCTGCAATGGCAAATGTACCCGCTTCGGTCACTATTTCAGGAAACAATGCATGCGCCGCTAAACCAAATAACATACCAAATAACGTGCCGAGTGCTAAGGTAGGTGCAAACACACCACCTGGCGCTCCCGAGCTAAAACTAAGCAGAGAGGTTAAAACACGGAACAGGAAAATAACCATTAAGGTGCCGGCCAGAAAATGCCCGCCCGAGACCTCAGGAATGAGATCGAGACCACTGAATGCAAGTTCAGGCGCTAAAACCGATAGCGCACCAAAACCAGCCCCTAAAAACAAGCCAATAGCAACAAACCGCCAACGCTGGTTTTTATGAATAAATAGGTACATATCTAATGTAGCAAGCACCATTTTATTAAATAAGATACCAATCACGCCAAAACAGAAACCTAATAATAGATATAACCACAACGACATTAAATCAGGATGTGAGTAATGAGTAACCTCAACAACGGCCTGTTGACCGCTCAATAAACGCATCACAATAGTGGCCATTACCGCACTCAGAAATACACTTTTGGTTGAACTCAAACTGTAATTAAATTGTGATCGCATCTCTTCGATAACAAACATGATTCCGGCGAGTGGCGCATTAAATGCGGCAGCCAAACCACCAGCAGCACCAGCCGCCAACAGGGCTTGTGCATCGAGTTTGTCTACTTTAAAAACATCAGAGATCATGCGCCCGATATTGGCACCGAGCTGCACCGAAGGACCTTCCCGACCAAGTGCCATGCCACTGCCAAGCGCAAGTAGTCCACCGACAAATTTAACCGGAAGCACGCGTTTCCAGCGAACCGGTCGCATCCCCTCCATTGCCCCTTCAATTTCAGGAATACCACTACCGCCAGCTTCAGGGGCAAATCTATGGGTGATATAAAAAGCAAGCCCCGCCATTGCAGACGAGATAGGAATAGCGACTAACCATAAAGGGATTTCTGAATCACTATAAGTTGCAATGAGCAGCAAACGCATCTCACTGATCCAGATAATACCCTGATCAAAAAGTGCGGCAGCCCCCCCCGCCAAGGTACCTATAATCACAGATAACCACATCAGTAATGCGCTACTTTTGCGGGTGAAAAAACGATCGATAAAGCGTTTGAAATTACTCAGAAGAAATAAATGGATTCTTATTTTCATACAAATTTAAACAACTATTTAAAAGCGAGAATGGATATATACCCGTTACCAAGCAAATGCAAAAATCAGCAAATCGAGAGGTGGACAGATTCCATGCATGAAGTTGAAGATCTAACGGGTTAAATCAAGACTTCATAACAACGAAGATGCTTGCCTCTCGACTTGCC
>NZ_JBLIEK010000051.1:0-25543 GCF_047632995.1 Psychromonas sp. | reverse complement strand
GATTCTTGCTCGATAAAACCAAAACCTTTAGCTTCGTTGAACCATTTAACGGTTCCTTGTTCATTCTTAGACATAATAATATCCTGTAATTTTAATGTGAGGTTGCCTTCAAAAGGCTTGAATAGCGTAAAAACAGACTGGAACTTAAAAACTACAGAGCGAGGTATTATCAATAAAACAACGGAATGGAGAATGTAAAAAAAAGGCTTTCTTTGTTGCTGAGGGACACTCTACAGAATCTAAAATGAAAGTCAAGAGTTGTATGAAAAACGAGCATCCTCTATCTGTAAACATACGCTGCTATTTCCGTGAGTTTTGCCGTACTTGAGACATCTAAGAAAAATACTATAAGGCTGTTTGCCCCCCTTCCGTCTTAGAAAGCGAACTGGCTTTGGCACTCCATAGAATCAAATTCACTTTCCCGCGACGATGGTTGCGTCTGGAATTAGCAAGCATGGTAGAGGATATATGGCGTTATATAACTTCTGTTTTTCTCGGTACGTCACTTTAATTTTTAATTGAGTAGGGTATGGTATCCGCCCTGACGTATTGATTTAAAAGGATATAAACTCTGAATTCTTTTTTTTGCGAATATACCCCCCAGATAAAAGGAATTGAAGCAATGTTCAAAAAGATAACAGTCTTTGCTTCTCTAGCCTTATCATTGTCATTACTCGTTTCAACAGCCCATTCAGATGAGATCACGCTACACGTTCCTATTATTGATGATAGTCCGCAACTACATTTTTTCTTTCATGAACTTTTAAATACTGCTATTAAAGAAGTTGGACACACTCCCAAACTCATTCCGAAAAAGCTACCTCAACTCCGAATTAAAAAGAGCATGGACCAAGGAAAAATTTCAATCTACTGGTCTCTCGAAACTAATGAAGCAAACAAACAATATATCCCTATTGAAATCGGACTCACAGGGGGATTAATTGGTAAAAGAGTATTATTCATCAAAAAAGGAGATCAGCATCTCTATGATGGTGTAAAAAACTTAGATGATTTTAGAAGCTTGAACTTAGTGGCAGGTATGGGCCACGAGTGGTTTGACGTAAATATATGGAAAGAAAATAATCTAAAATATAAGGAATCTTCAGGAAATTGGGAGTCAATTTTCAAAATGATTCCTTACGGGCGAGATTACAATTATATTTCAAGAGGGGTTAACGAAATTATTGCTGAAAAAAAACAATACCCAAAGTTGGAAATAGAAAATAGATTGGTGTTAATTTTTGATTGTGACCTGCGTTTTTATCTAAGTAAAACGGGTGTAAATGCAGGTGCTAAATATCAAGATGTTATTGAGCTAGCGATTAAAAACGCTAAAGAAAGTGGATTGATCGACAGGTTAGTAAAGAAATACTGGGCTAATAATTTCAAAGCCCTTAACTATGATAAAAGAATTAAAATTCATTTACAAATGCCCGAATAATAATTAATTTGCAATGATTTGTGTATCTTAGAAAGCAAACTCGCTGACGCCCAATACGAGTTAGAGGCAATAAAGTTTGATTAAGGTTTGGATGATATTGCCGACAGTCTAAACCGACTTTTTATAACTGGTACAGATGAGGAGACTTGAACTCCCACGGCCCTTAGGCCACTAGCACCTGAAGCTAGCGTGTCTACCAATTCCACCACATCTGCATCTTGAAATAGCTTGGGTATAATAATCCTCTTTCATTTCAGGTAATAAAAGAAGTTTACATCCAAAGTATGACATAAATATAATTTTTAACCTTTATAGGGTTAAAAAAAATCCGAAAATAGTGCTTGATAAAATACGCCGACAATTTAAAAAATAGTTATTCTTTAACGATCAGGGAATGACGTTTTTTATTTAGCCATTGATTTAAAATTAAAGCGCTCAGAATAACCGCCCCGCCCAATCCTAATCTTAAAATATCTGCATCGTGATTCCATATAACTAAATTAACCACTATTCCAGCGGGGATCAGTAAGTTATTCATCACCGCCAGTGCGCCGACATTGACTAAAGTTGCACCTTTATTCCAAGCAAAATAGCCGCCACCTGAAGCGATTATCCCCAGATAGATAAGTACACCCCATTGCAAATTTGTTGTTGGTAATTTATCGCTATTACCAAATAACAGATAGCAAACAGTTGCAACTATCAACGCACCGATAAAAAACCAAGCAAAAATATTTTTTTGATCTAATTTACTGCCATCTAAAAGGCGTTTATAGGCGACCTGTCCCGTTGCAAAGCAGATATTTGCCGCTTGAACCAAGAGAAATCCCCAGATGAAGTTGCTATCTATGCCGTTATAGCGAATGGCAATCGCACCTGTTGTAGCAATTATTGCGCTCAACAGAAAGTGAGCATGGAATTTACGCTGCAGCGCATCATTAATAAGGGTGACATATATGGGCGTCATTACTGTAAATAAAAGCACTTCAGGAACAGATAAAAATAAAAAGGATTGATAATAAAAAACATACATTAAGCCAAGCTGCACGCCTCCTATTCCCATCAGCTTAAACGCTGTACTGCAATTAACTTGTCGAACACGTAAGAATGGCAGAAAGACTAGCGTTGCTAATCCGATACGGATTAAAACTGAAAACCAGGCATCCACTTGTCCTGCTAAATAAACGCCTATTAGGCTAAAAGAAAAAGCCCACAATAGCGTGACTGCAAAAAGGTAAGGCATTAAAAATAAATTCCGATAAAATTTTAAAATATCGGCCTATTCTAAACGAAGATAGTTTTTAAACAAATACCCTAAATTAAATAGATAACCCCATGCGACCACTCGGGTAAAAACCATATAACAACCTGCCGTTTTTAAATGCAGCGTAACAAGTTACAATTGCAGGACATAAATGGCAAAACAGGGTGATAATTCCACACTACTTCCGGTAGCGCCATATTGTTCCTACACCTATAGACAAAAACCAACCAAAGGGGTTTTTCATTTGCCAGTTTACACTTCATTGAGCCACATCCCTGCCCCACCAGTTTCAAACTTCACGCCTACCGGTTTCGTGCGCGTACGTGGTGCCCGGGAGAACAACCTGCAAAACGTCGACGTAGATCTCCCTCGGGATTCGATAGTCGCCTTCACTGGGGTGTCGGGCTCCGGAAAATCCTCCCTTGCCTTCGGCACTCTCTTCGCTGAGGCCCAGCGGCGCTTTTTCGAGTCCGTCGCGCCGTACGCCCGGCGTCTTATTCAGCAGGGCCATACGCCCAAGGTGGATGAAATTACCGGGCTGCCGCCGGCCGTCGCGCTGCAGCAGCGACGCGGAACGCCGAGCTCTCGCTCCAGCGTAGGCACTGTTACAACCCTATCGAACTCCCTGCGCATGCTTTATTCCCGAACCGGCATCTACCCTGATGGCGCTGCGCGCCTCGAGTCGGACTCCTTCTCTCCGAACACAGCGATGGGCGCCTGCCCTACATGTCAGGGTCTTGGAACAGCGCACACCGTCACTGAGGCTTCGTTGGTACTCGATCCCTCACTCAGTATCCGCGAGGGCGCTGTCACGGCTTGGCCTGGGGCGTGGCAAGGCAAGAACCTGCGCGATATCCTCACCGCGCTAGGCTATGACGTGGACATTCCCTGGAACCAGCTTTCCCGCGCCGACCGCGACTGGATCTTGTTCACCGAGGAACAGCCGGTAGTGGAGATAATGCCGGAGCGGGAACGGCCCCGTCCCTACAAAGGAAAGTTTTGGAGCGTAAAGAGTTACGTGATGCACACGCTGGCCGACTCGAAGAGCGCCACGGTACGTAACCGCGTGATGAAATATGTGAAGTCGGGGCCTTGCGTGATCTGCGCAGGCAGCGGACTGCGCAGCGAAGCACTGGCCGTTACCTTTAACGGCAGTACGATCGCGGAGTTCAATGCACTGCCGCTTATCGATCTCCGTCACCAGCTCGACTTCCCGGGGGCAGACAACACTCCTGCTGCCACCATCACCAGCGACCTCACTCGCCGCCTCGACGTGCTGATCGATCTCGGCCTCGGATACCTGAGTCTGGGCCGCGCAACACCCACTCTCTCTCCTGGTGAAATGCAGCGGCTGCGCATCGCCACCCAGCTACGCGCCGGACTGTTCGGCGTCATCTACGTACTCGACGAGCCTTCCGCGGGACTGCACCCGGCCGATGCCGAACCGCTCCTCGCAGTACTCGAAGAGCTGAAGTCCAGCGGAAACTCCGTTTTTGTCGTCGAACACAACATGGACGTGGTGCGCCGCGCCGACTGGGTGATCGACGTCGGCCCGCGTGCGGGAGAACACGGCGGGAAAGTACTCTACAGCGGACCGACAGCTGGACTTGCCGATGTTCCCGCCTCCATCACGCGCGAGTTTCTCTTCGCCAACGAGCGCCCGGTACCGGCCACTCGTGAGCTGCGCCATCCGCTCGGCTGGCTCGGTCTAACGGGAATTACCCGCCATAATCTCCGTGATCTTGACGCTGAATTTCCGCTCGGTGTGCTGACCGCGGTCACCGGCGTATCGGGTTCCGGCAAGTCCACTCTGGTGAGTCAGGTACTCGCAGAGGCCGTTGGCCTGCACCTTCACCCGGATCAGGATCCCGTTGTAGGGACCGCATCCACCGGCTCTGCGACCGGAGAGAGCAATGATCAACCCGATCCTGAACCTGTCGAAACCACAGCGGTCGACGCGATCACCGGGGCCGATTTGATCGACCGGCTAGTGCGCGTTGATCAGAAACCGATCGGGCGCACGCCGCGATCCAACCTAGCCACCTATACCGGCCTGTTTGATGCGGTGCGATCCACGTTCGCCGCCATCCCGGAGGCGCGTAGCCGAAAATTCGGCGCGGGACGATTCTCGTTCAACGTGCCGGGCGGCCGCTGTGAGACCTGTCTAGGCGAGGGATTCGTTGCGGTCGGCTTGCTCTTTCTACCCGGCAGTTACGCGCCCTGCCTCGACTGCGGCGGCTCGCGCTACAACCCTGAGACCCTCGAAGTGACATACCACGACAAGAATATCGCCGAAGTACTTGCGCTCACAGTAGATGCGGCAGCGCTGTTTCTCGCCGACGTGCCCTCGGCACTGCGCAGCCTCGAGACCCTTCGCGAAGTGGGACTCGGCTATCTGCGACTCGGTCAGCCCGCCACCGAACTTTCCGGGGGCGAGGCGCAGCGCATCAAGCTCGCAACCGAGTTGCAGCGGGCGCGCCGTGGCCACACGTTATATGTTCTCGACGAACCCACCACCGGGCTGCACCCCGCTGACGTGCTGCTGCTTCTCACTCAGCTTAACCGGCTCGTCGACGCCGGCAACACAGTGATCGTAGTCGAACACGACATGGACGTGGTTGCCGCCGCTGACTGGGTGATCGACATCGGCCCGGCGGGCGGCGACAAGGGAGGCTGCATAATGGCCGCCGGTACTCCCCATGCTGTAGCCGCCGATCCTGCGAGCCGAACCGCCCCCTATCTGGCGAAGTGCGTTTCCACCATCTGAGCTTCCGGCTAGCGTAGCGAATTCAGAGAATCTGCTACGTCAGCCGCCGAGGAGGTATCGCCGGCCGCACAGGGGCTATCAACCTTGTTAAACGGATTAAGATCATAATAAAATAGAGGGTAATTAAATGTGTAAATGACAGATGGTATGGCCTACATCGCTAAAGATTCTATTCTCTTCAATAAAGAAAAGAGAAAGTGGATCGTCTTTCATTTGCTTTCTCCTGACTCACTAACGCCCATGAGGCTTAGAACCTACAAATTTGTGGCCAACAAGAAGGTAAAAGGCGAAACGCCCTATTTACACTGCTTAATGGAATAAGGTCAGTACAAATAATGTTAAACAATGACGCCTGTTTATCCTAATTCAGGCTACCAAACCCATGGGATGAATGCTTTGTTGCTTTTTTGATATGTACGGTACTGCTCATAATGCGCGCATAAAGCTTTTTCTTCAAAACGGGCTTTTAAAGCCAGCACTACAATCAGTAATAACCATGCACTTAATTTCCAAAAACTAAACTGGCAGAAAAGAACGCCTAAACCTGCAAAGAAGAGAGAACTGTACATAGGGTGGCGAATAAATTTATAAGGACCGTGAACAATCAATTTCCCCGTTTCTTTTGGATGTGGGCGAACATTAAAATTACCGGGACGGTTAGTCATTACTGCAGACAAAGCAATAATGGCAGAAAGAAAAATTAATAATAAACCGACAATTGAAATCTTTAAACTTGCCAACGGCCAAGCAATAACAATCAGCAGTATAAATTGTGCAATCACATAAAACATAACATCTCCTCTATTTTTCACCCAAAAACGCAACTAATAATGTACCCAATCAAGTTTGTTATTTTAACTGCTTTTTTAAAGAAATCAGAAATAACAACGTAGCTAATTGCCCAAGCCATTTGTTGATACAAATTTACTCTGCCACTGCATATAATGCACGATCCATGGTGACCATCAATATATTGCTCAACCGATACGCTAAGTATGCGTTTATTAAGGTAAACATAGTTATCATTCTTTTCATGATCTTATCGCATCTTACCGCGTATCGGGTAGTTATTATCCGGGTTTCGTATCCATGCCAATCCATTTACCAATGTCTGTAATTCAGGCCTAACAAAGGGGTTGTTCGAAATATCAATAACTTCAATGGTACCTTGACCATTAACGACAAAGAGTCCAGGTTCAGCAAAAGGGTAATATTGGTGCACGTTGATAATTAATACGTTGCTCATAAAATAACTGCAAAGAAAATGTAAATTAAAGAACAGTTCTTTAATCAATTAAAGCTGTGGTATATTCTAGTTACCTGAAAACAAATAACAATTAGTATACTTTTGGTAACCTACTATTTTTTGAGATTAAATAATGGAAAGTGAAGTGAAAACAGACAGAAAAGGTCGGAAAAAATTTCTCAACGCATGTACCGAACCTTGTGCGATTGAAAAAGGGATGCGTTTAATCGGCGGAAAATGGAAGGGATCTATTATTTATCATTTGAAGGATCAGCCAGTTCGTTTTAATGATTTAACAAGAATGTTAGGCGGTGCCAGTAAAAAAATGGTTGATCAGCGGCTCAAGGAATTGGAGGGCGAGGGAATGGTTTTACGAAAAGTAATTAGTGACAGGCCTGTTGCCGTTACCTATGAACTAACCGATTTTGGGAGAACCGCCCTTGGCATTTTAGATCAGCTACGAACTTGGTCAGAGTCACACAAAATATAGTTCCCCGTAGCAAGTCAGCTAAAATAGAGCTATTAACTCCTCCACAGGGATAGACTGTCCCTTCAGCAGACCGCTTTAATATTCCTGTCATAAATGTATATTAGACTACAGTATAAGAAAATATATTGTATTTGGAACGTTATGATCACACGAATTGCAGCACACAGAGGCGGCGCCAGTCTGGCGCCGGAAAATACCCTGGCAGGGATCCATAAGGCCGCAGAGCTAGACTTGTCATGGATTGAAATTGACACTCAACTCAGTGCCGATGGCGTTCCTGTGATTATCCATGATAAAACAGTAGATCGCTGCTCTAACGGCAACGGCGCTGTAGCAGATCTCCATTGGTCCGAGTTACAGCAACTCGATGCCGGTAGCTGGTTTGATCAAGCATTTGCCGATGAGAAATTTCCCAGCCTCAGCCAAGTGCTCACTATCTGCCAGCCGTTAACTATTCAAATCAATTTGGAATTGAAGATCCATAACGGCGATGACATAAACAAACTATGTGAACAGGTGACGCGGGTTATCGAACAATCCGGATTTCCACATCAGCGCCTCCTGATCTCCAGTTTTAATCATCAGGCCATGCAGCAGATAAAACAGCAGCTCCCCGATATACGTCGAGGGCAACTTTGGGAAACTATTTCCGATGACTGGCAGGAGCAGCTGCAAGCTATCGATGCCTACAGCGCCCATTGCCACTACCGTTTCCTTACCAAACAGCAGGCCAACCAAGTGAAGCAGGCAGGCTACCAGCTAATCTGCTACACGGCGAATAATCCGGATGAGGTACGTGAACATTGGCATTGGGGCGTGGATCTGATGATCACCGATACGCCTCAGCGCTATTTGGAGATGCCATAGCATCAGATTAAGTATCTGATTGCGACTAAAGGCTAAACATCCATACCTTATGGCATTTCATGTTTCCACCGCAAATACCTAATAATTCTGCCCTTCTACAATAGGTAAACCCTATTAACAATGTAACCGTTTGATAAGTAGTGAAAAAACATGTAATGTATGTTTTTATTATAAATAATTGACGGCCGAATTTCTTGTTAGAAGTGGAATTGTTACGCCTAATAAGATGTTATGTTTAAAAGGAATTTGCTATGTCACTGGGTATGAGTTTTGCTTGGAGATCTACCCAACCCAAGCAGAAATATTGTCAACGATGTGAATTGTATTATGATGAAACGTTAGAAAAATGCAGCCATTGTTCTGAGCTTACCGATTCTGAAGTGATCACATTAAAAGAGAAGCAAGAAGATTCTCTTCAAAGTAATTCTCATTTGGGTAAATATTTCTTACTTGCAACGATAATTCTAGCAGGGTTATTATTTCTTAGTTTTTTATAGCTATGCACTCAATATTTACACATAACAAAACGTTTGCACTAGGACTCGATACAGTTGTCGCTGTTTTTGTTATTCAATTAAGGTGTCATCAAAATGTCTCATTCAGTAACAACCTGCCTTTGTGGTGCAGTGAAAATTAGCGCAGAGAAAATTAACCCTAAATTTACAGTATGCCACTGCCAAT
Source organism: Psychromonas sp. (assembly GCF_047632995.1). Taxonomy (GTDB): domain Bacteria; phylum Pseudomonadota; class Gammaproteobacteria; order Enterobacterales; family Psychromonadaceae; genus Psychromonas. Next base: position 16,787 of record NZ_JBLIEK010000051.1, on the reverse strand, counting down.
CATGTAGGACTTGGGGGGGCGCACCATTCTTTGCTGTTCAGTGCGGCACTAAAGTGAAAATTGAGGGAAATGATAAAGTTAAAATGTATGACTCATCATCTTGGGCATCACGTGGGTTTTGTACTGAGTGTGGAACGCATTTATTTTTTAAATTAAAAGAAAGCGGTGAATATAATATACCGGTAGGTCTGTTTCCAAACCTAAAAGGACTGGAGATGGATATGCAGTATTTTAGTGATATGCGACCTAGCTACTACTGCTTTTCAAATGCAACAAAAGAGATGACAACCGCTGAGATAATGGCATATTTCGCAACACAAATGTAATCGCATACAAGGCGTTAGCAACCATAAAAAGGTTTAAAGTAAATATGAACGTTTGCAAAAGATTATTAATTATTTGTTTAGTTACAGTGTCTTGTGTTGGTTGCGATCAAAGCTCTAAATTATTTGCAGCAGAACATCTCCCTAAAAATAAAATGTTCAGTTACTTAAACGATATTCTCAGGGTTGGTTACACAGAAAATATTGGCGCATTTCTAGGTTTAGGTAATAGCTTATCTGAACAAACTAGATTTTGGTTTTTTGTGGTTATTGTTGCTGCATTTTTATTGGCTTTGCTTTTCTACTTAGTAACCAATTCGAAGCAACATACCTTCCCTTTAATCGCATTATCTCTTGTTTTTTCTGGTGGCATTAGCAATTTTTATGATCGTGTTGTTAATAATGGCGCCGTTATCGATTTTCTAAATCTAGGATTCGGCACAATTAGAACCGGTATTTTCAATGTTGCTGATATAGCAATTATGTGTGGCGCATTTATGTTTATATTTACTCAAAGTAAAAAACAAACGCTGTCGTAACTGGCTGCTAACAAATCAAATCACTGGACACATAACAGTTGTCTCTATCAGGATGTTAGCTGTCTGAATACACATATTTCATTGTGTGGTGTTAAATTATCAGCTGCTAGATTGTAATTTATAGAGACACAAATAATGTTGAATCAACTTGAACCAGGTATCAGAGAGTTAGTCAGTGGTTTTATCGAAGATGGTTGTCCTTGCCCATCAGAGCAATCAATTGAAGAAAGAAGAGATGAAGGTGAAGCTTTATATAAAAAGCTGCTAGCTTCTGGTGTAGAGGCTTATTGCGAAAGATACTTGGGTGTTATACACGGTTTTTTCCAATTATCTGGTGTGATTAAATCTGCGATTCGATGCTTAGAGAACGTAGCTAATCAGATAGCAAACTAAACATAAGTTGCCGACACGGACTCGATACTAATAAAGGCAGGACAGCCCTATCTTTTCTCATGGTCGAGTAATTTAGGTCCTGAATCTGTAGTTTCCTAGTCGCTTTGCCCATAGTTTAGAAACCTCCATGTTGGTGACAGAATTTAGTTACTCGCTATTACGCTTGCTTTCAGGGAAAAGCGAGCATAAGTTAGAACAGCTTTAGCGGACTCGGAGGGTGAGCACCAAATATTTCTGTGAGTCAACCAAGAAATATCAACTAAACGACGTCGTCATCTAGCTATCACCTCGATTTCAGCAACACTAGTTCCCCTTTAGACGACGAGATACAATGAACAAGCCTTAATAAAATTGATACCCGTAAGTGTGCAGCTCCTCTTATCTGAACAAGCTTCTATCTCTACATTATTAGCTCGTTAGCGGGTATCGCGGAACCAAAATAGTACCCCTGGTAGGCGTTACAGCCTAAGTTGGCGAGCAAATCCCGATGTTCTACGTCCTCTACACCTTCGGCGATCACTTGCAAGTCTAAGCTATGTCCCAAGGCTATGATTGTTTTGCAAATTGCCGCGTCATTTTCATTCACTAATAAGTCGTGCACAAATGATTGGTCAATTTTAAGTTGTTCCAGCGGTAAACGCTTAAGGTAGGATAACGAGGAATAACCTGTTCCAAAATCATCTAGGGAAAATTTCACCCCCATTTTTTTTATCACATTCATCTTGGCTATGATATTTTCTACATCATCTATGAGCATGCTTTCGGTGAGTTCCAGCTTAAGTAAATGGGGAGCAGCGCCACTACATTTAATAATGTCAGCCAGTATATCTACAAAATCGGATTGTAAAAACTGCATGGCACTGACGTTAACGGCTATGGTCCATTGCCTTGTTATTGGTTGCTCTGCCCATGCTTTCAACTGCTTGCAGGCGGTTTCTAACACCCATTTCCCCAAAGGCAAGATCAATTGGCTTTCTTCAGCCTGGGCAATAAAATCATCTGCCACTAACATGCCACGCAAGGGATGAGCCCAGCGTATCAGGGCTTCTACCCCAGTTACTTCCCCCTCGTTATTGACTTGGGTTTGGTAATACAGCACGAATTCGTGCTCTTTCAGAGCACGATGCAGATCATCTTCTATCTGCTCACGCGCATCTGTCATTGCTTGCATAGGCGCGTCAAAAAAACGTGTTTTATTGCATCCCGCTGCCTTCGCCTGATACATGGCCAGATCAGCATTTTTGAGTAACTTGTCTACATTTTCGGTAAGTTGCATAAATATTGTTATACCAATGCTAGCCGTAATATTATGAGTGTAATCATGTAATCTAAATGGGTGTGAAAATTCATGCTGTATTTTTTTTGCTATATGCAGCGCTTCGCTGCCCGCCTCTGCTGCATTTTCGCTTAGCCCCTCTAGCAAGATCACAAATTCATCCCCACCTAAACGGCCCACACTGTCATTCTTGCGCACGCAGCCCTGCAGCAGGCGGGCTATCTGCTGCAATAGTAGATCGCCGTCGGCATGGCCCCTTGTATCATTGAGCTGCTTGAAGTTGTCCAGATCAAGCATCATTAAGGCCCCGAATTTGCCATTGCGATTGGCTGATATAATGGCGTGATTAAGTCTGTCTAACAATAAACGCCGATTGGGCAGCCCAGTAAGCTGATCAAAAAAGGCTAGACGGCGAATTTCATCGACATGATTGTGTAGCTCTGTCGAATCAGTTAAGACTAAAAAAAAGATCTGCTCGCCCTGTTCATCAACGGTGGAAGCTGCCACCAGATAGCCCCAAAATGACGTGTTGTCGTGACGATTCATTTTTAGTTCACAAACCTGAGGTTTTAGAGTGTTAATGATCTTTTTACAAAACAGGTAGAACTTGTCTGTGTCTTCGTGGCAGATGAATTTAGCAAAGGGTAATTGTTGCAACATGGAGACAGGGCAAGCTAATAACTTGCTACTGGTGGTGTTAGCCTGGCGTATGATGCCATGGTTGCTCAGGGACAAATATCCCACAGGCGCTAAATTGTAAAGCTGGATATAACGTTTACGTGAAACTTCCAGCTGTTCATAGGCCATAAGCAAATTTTCGTTTTGTATCTCTAGTTCGATCTGAAATACGCTCAACTCATGGATCAGATCATCGATCTGTTGAGTACTCAACTCGGTGATAGCGACTGGCTTTGCTACCATTTTTCTGTGCGCGATGAGTTCCGCCTTTTCACGCAGCAGTTTGTTTGCCTTACTTAAAGAGATCTGTTTGCTGGAAATATTGTTTTTCTTGTTCATGATTCCTGACCTTCTAAGAGACGTTCCATATTAACTATCGCATACATACTGTCGGACTCATTAACCAGTGCGGTGGCGGTGATCCAGACATCAAGGAGCGACCCGTTTTTATGTAAACGTTGGCTTTGATAAGATTGACTGGCCTGATTGAGTTTATCTATCATCAGTAACGCTTGTTCTTGCTGCTCTGGAGGGATGTGCTGGATAACGTTCATGGTGAGCGCTTGTTGCTCTGTCCAGCCGTACAAGCGAACCGCACCATTGTTCCAGGCTAAAATTCGACCATCGAGATCTTGCATTACAAAAGCATCACGCGCATCGTGCATTAGGGACCCTAAGTGCAATAAATTTACCTTTTCACGTATTAACTCTCGCTCGTGTCGGATCTCTGTGATATCGCTAAAAGTGATGACACAGCCTTCAATGGAGTTATCTATGGTGCGATAGGGCAACAGCTGCATAGTATACCAGTGACCGAGTTTGCTCTGGACATCCCTAGATTTAGGGGTCAAGGTATCAAGCACTTTCTGCACATCAGCGGTTAGCTCAGTGTAATTGATTAAATTGGACTGTATATCGGTTATAGGACGACCTATATCGCTTGAAATAAAGTTGATGACCTTAGTGGCCGCAGGTGTAAAGCGCATAATTTTTAAGTTAAGATCGACAAAAATGGTGGCGATGCCCGTGCCTGAGAGCAGGTTATTCATATCATTATTGAGCCGGGATAAATCGAGTAATTTCTCCTGCAACTCATTATTAACGGTCACTAGCTCCTCGTTGGTCGATTGTAATTCTTCTTTGGAGGTTTCCAGCTCTTCGTTGGTTGATTGCAACTCTTCGTTTATGGACTGCATCTCTTCATTGGACGATGAGAGCTCCTGGTTAGAAGCTTCAAGGGACTCATTCATGCTCTGCAGATATTCATCTTTAAGGCGCAGCTGCTCTTTTAGTTTGAGGACCTCGTTATTTGGGATATCAGCGATGAGATCGGTGGCAGTGGTTATGCCTGCTAGTTTGTTGAGCGGCAATTCTTGCCTGTGCTGACCGGGTTCAAACAGGACTAAAAAAATAGGGGTTGTGGACGGGATATCCGGTGCGTCAGTAACAGGCAATAGGGTCAAATCCACGTTTAAGTCGTGGTCCTCACTTTTCACTCTTAGGACCGAGTGATGTACTGTGTCTGGTTCTCTCCGGACTTTTTGCAGTGCCATGGTTAAGTCCAATTGTAATCCGCTGCGAGCCATTTTTAATATATTATAAGCGCTGGCATCCCCTGGCACAGGCTCTAGATATTGACCGGTGCGGCCATGCAAATAGAGAATGTCGCCTAGATCATTGATCAGTGCGCCACTTAGGGGCAGGTACTGCAAAATCGCCTGCTCGGTGATCTCACGCAGTGAACGCATCTTGTGCACAGGCACAGGCACTCGCATTGCTTTATCTTTTTTAGCGGTTAGCGCGAGTAATTTAGAGCAGCCAAAAGCTGACTGCTTCTGATAAATAAGATTATTTTTTTTCTGATAAAGTTTAGCTTTACTGTCTAAGATTGAAAATAAATTTGTATAGCCAGTCACGTTCTCTGAGCTACCCATAAATAATATGCCGTCATTTTTTAGCGCGTAATGAAACAAAGAGAGAATTTTTTTTTGTAAACTAATGTCCATATAAATAAGTACGTTGCGACAACTGATCAAATCGAGTTTGGAAAAAGGGGGATCTAAGATCACATCGTGCTCAGAAAACACCACCATATCGCGGATCTCTTTATGGATACGAAACTGATGACTCTCTGTGTCAAAGTTAAAGAAATGTTTGATCCGTGTTTGAGATATATTTTCGCTGATACTGGCAGGATAACGGCCATAACGCGCAGCAGCAATCGCCTTCGAGCTGATATCAGTAGCAAATATCTGCACATTAACGTGCTCTTTAAATAAATTAATCTTTTCTTTTAATATCATGGCAATTGAGTAGGCTTCTTCACCAGAGGAGCAGCCTGGCACCCAGATGCGAATGGAGTTAGTGTCGGATGCCTCCGCTAATAATTTAGGTATTATTTGTTCTTCCAGAACGGCAAAAGCGGGTGAATCGCGGAAAAAATAGGTTACCCCAATCAATAGATCGTTAAATAACGCATCCACTTCAGAGGGTATTGTCTGTAAACAAGACACATAATCGCTTAGCGATGGCAGATTATGCACGATCATGCGCCGCTCGATACGACGCAGGATAGAGCTCGATTTATACTCCGAAAAGTCATGCCCGGATTTATCTAACAACAGCATAAATATTTGATCTAGGGAATTTTCAATGGCTAGTGGCTCGCTAGTTTCTGACCGAGTTTTGTTAAAATCACGGTTGACATAGGTGAGCAGCGCGGCGGGCATCTCGCTAGGGGACAGCTGATAATCGACTAGACTGGTGGCGATAGCGCTGCGCGGCATTCCATCATATTCCGCAGTGTCTGGCTGCTGTACCATGACCATGCCACCTAAGTCATGGATCGCTTTTATGCCTAACGTGCCGTCACTGCCAGTGCCAGACAACACAATGCCAATGGCGTGTTCGAGCTGATCCTTGGCAAGCGATTGGAAAAAAAAATCGATAGTAAAACGTTGACCCCGAGGTACTATTGGATCGTATAAATGCAACTTACCCTTCACAAAGGCCATATCATAGCTGGGCGGTATAATATAAGTGCAATTAGGTTGCACTTTCATGCCATCTTTTACTTCGAAAACCTGCATTTTGGTATAACGTTGAATTATCTCAGTGAGGATGCTTTTGTGATCCGGGGCGAGATGCTGTACTAAAACAAAAGCCAAACCTGTCTCTAACTCATTTGGCATGCTTGAAAAGAAGTTTTCAAAGGCCGCGAGTCCGCCAGCGGAAGCACCAATCCCCACCACAGCAAACTTTTCTTTTTGCTTTTTTTGTGTTTTTGGCTTTGCCTGCTTATTAGGTTTTGCGATTGCCATTTTTATTTTTTTCTTCACACTGACCTTCCAATTTTACTTGTCACTTGCTAGATAATATATTCCGTCAATGTTGGTTGTTGTTTTGGCGTTTTTTTATGCCAGAGATTATTTTTATCAATTCTATTGTTGTCAACTAATTGTATTTTCAGTGTAGACCTAGGTTAGAATCACCGCGAATACTTGCTATCTATTACGCCGTTTACGGCTGGCTCCTCTTTTAAAAATTAATACGGTTAAATAGCCGTGCTGAAATTCCTTTGTTACAGTTTTGGTGCGAAAAGGTAGTTAGACACAGTGATTTTTCTAAGTTGCTTTAGTTGTTTTTCAAGAGATTTGTCGCCTGATGTTTAAATTTATGCCACCCTATTATTCTCTTTTATTTCAACCTCTGATTTCTAGGGGTTAAGATGAACCGCTTTAATTGGCTTCAAATTCTTAATCTCACCCGACCAACGACTCGGATTTTGTGCTTTCGCTCTGTTATAAACTCGCACTCGATTTAATAAAATAGCATCATCAAAATCAGTACACGCTTTTTCAAGATATTCTGGCCGATATTTTAATGTCCTTAATATTGACTCCGACGAACTAAAGGCAGCCATACCTTTTCTCAAAAATAGAGATAATTGAATGGTCAGGCTTTGTGCACCTTTGCACCTCAGAAAGCTAACTGCTATCACCCTTATACTTTCGTTCTAGCATTGAAAGCTTGCTTGTTCCCAAAAAGTATAAAGGCTATTTTAGCTATTTTGGCTTGGAAAAACCGTTAAATGGAAAAATCCTTGTTCGACTAAAAACTTCATTAAGCACGTTTTTAAAACTGCTATTTAAAAGTTAATATCGTTTGATTGACTGCTCACAACTGGAATATAAAAGAAAGCGCAATGGGTGCAAAAGGCGACCCATCGGTGGCTTCTTTTATCCCGCTGGTTAATTACAGAGCCGTAATTTGAGGTTGGCTATTAAATAGAAAGGAAATCTAAGGAAGGTTTCTTAACACTTTTCATGGCGCGGTTATAAGCCCCCTTTTATCTATCTGTCTGTAACGGTAATGGCATCAGTACAAATATTATAAATCTCCTGATTCAAGCCGGATAAATTGAATTACAGCATCACAATAGTGCAAAAGCTCTAAGTCACTTTGTGCCGTACGACGTGACGTCGTATGTAACGTCCTCTGGGACTCGACATCCACTGGACGGGAAACTAATCGAGGAAGTTCCTCCATACAAACACGCACCGGGTAAGTGCTAGAGCAAAGCATAGATCACTTTTTTGACCTGAAATTACTAAAAATAGAAGACGCACTCATGAGTCGACTTTCAAATACCAATTCCTGCATCTACAAGCTGCATGGATAGATAATGAATGCATAAAAAAAGACCCCGAAGGGCCTTTTTTATGTGGGTGCCTTGGCACCTGTTTTTATATTGAACTGCCTTCTTATGCTGCGTTTACTGCGCTGGCTCAGTCACCGCATTTTGATCTAAAGTCACTGCAGTGTGGGCGAATAATCGACCAGTAACTGAAGCGCCAGTATTAACGGTAATAGCTTTTTCAGCAAGAATGATACCTGTGAAATGGGCTGTAGTACCAATTGCTACACCTGTACCCCCCTCAACCTGCCAAAAGATATTCTTAGCCTGTGCGCCACCGGCAAGGGTGATTCTGCTTGCATCAGCCTGAATAATATTACCCGCAACCTGGAAAATCCAAACATCATTTGCGCCACCCGTTAAGGTCACATCTGTATTAATCAACACACTTGAGCTCCATTTGTATAAACCAGGAACTAAGGTTTGACCACTGATATCACCGGCAAATTTTTCGGTGAAATCAGGTAAAGTTCTTGCTTTGGCATCGTTATAAGCCGTCCCCATATCCAGTACCGCATTCGCTACTAAGGTAGTATCAGCTGGTGCGCCGGCAAAACAGCTGTCATCACCACTGCCCGTATAAGCGGCGTCCGAACCGTAAATAGTCCCGGTTATTTCATTACAGAAAACATTATCCATCGCTGCGCCTGTAATTGGACTTGCGCCCATATTGCCGGTAATTGCAGAGGTGTGCACATTAGTGGTACCTGCTTTAGTCAGAATAACAAAGTTGCCTGAGCTTCTAAGATCAACCGGTGCAGGGCCTTGAGCGGCTATTGCACTGGTGGTAAAGCGCCACACGTAATCACTGGCTAATGGGTTAGCAATTATCGCAAGATCGGTAATCTCAGTAGTTAACGTTGCGGTATATTCCGTATTCGCGGCTAAATCATCGGTCGGATTAAAAGATACCGACGTTCCTTCATAAACCAGATCACCATCAACTTGGGTTACTCCGTCAGTGATAATAAAACTTGAACTATTAATAGTTGATGGATCCAGCGCTTCACTGAACTCAACAATTAAGTTGCGATTCAATGGAAAATCAGTTGCTGTATCAAGCGGATTCGTTGAAACAACCGTTGGCGCCGTAATATCTGGTGCCGGTATTGTAGTAAAACTCCAGCTATAATCGCTTGCTAACGGCATGCCAGTTGAACTCATCGCCGCCGTAGTGATAGTGGCGGTATACAGAGTCTCAGCGCTCAAATCAAAGTCAGGCTGAAACATCGCACTATTACTAGCAACATCAAAACTGACCGTACCAATAACAGCAACGGCATCTGGCGCTGACAGCGTAAAGCTTGATACATCAAGGGTTGAAATATTCATTGGCTCACTGAAAGTAGCCACAAGATTGTGATTAATGGCAACATCTGTTTCACTATCAAGCGGATTGGTTAGCGTGACAGTAGGAATAGTGCGTCCGCTGGTAAAACTCCATATATAGTCGTTTGCCAATCCATTAGGTGAAATCGCAAGGTCATTGATAGCTGTGGTCAATGTAGCCGTATAAACAGTAGTAGCGGCCAGATCATTAGTCGGCGTAAAGGTCGCAGTTGAACCCGAACTGGTCACTGTACCAGTAACTGGTGTCGTGCCATCGGTCACGGCAAAGCTAGTGTCGTTAACACTGGCTGAATCGAGTTCTTCACTGAAGTTGGCGCTGATACTTGTGTCAAGAGCAATATCAGTTGCCGCATTCTCAGGGTCGGTTGAACTGACTGTTGGCGCGGTTGTGTCTGCAGCCATATCGGTTGTGAAACTCCACACAACATCAGTTGCCAGAGCCTTACCTGCGACGCTTGTTGCAGCGGTCGTAACAGTCACTGTATAGGTAGTGCTGGAACTAAAAGCGACCGTTGGCGTAAAGGTTGCGGTATGACTTGCCGCGTCTAAATTCACCGAACCTGCTACCGCCTCTGCGCCAGCTCTTAACATAACACTTTGCTGATTTATTGTTGACGCGTCCATCGCTTCACTGAACGTTGCACTGACGTTAGTACTGATCTGCACTTGTGTTACCTCGTCTAGAGGAGTAACTGAGGTCACAGTTGGGGTAGTCACAACTGGTAGCACAGGTGCTGGAGTATTATTATCGTTCTGACAACCTAGCAGCAAAGTGCTCATAAAGATTGTCGTCAACCATAAACTCCAACTGATTTTTGTATTGGTCGTTTTCATAGGTTTTATCCTGTTATTGATTGATTGATCGCCACTCAATTAAGTTAAGCGATCACAGACCAGCTAGAAAAAATTCACACTGGAATATTGATTTTATTTATAACAATGTTTTTGTTTGAGACCGTTAGTCCTAAACTGAGTAACTCGTATTTAACCACTAGGGCTCGACTTACTTATTTAACAAGGTTACTTTCTCTTGTTAAGTCTATTTATACGCATTGCCGATTAGATTCACTGTACGTTAGCTTACATAGCCCCTTATTTGTTGCCATAGACAAGTGCTGCTGTTGATAAAATAACCATTCGCTCGGTTTGTGGGCCTTGCCGTGCGGCAAGGTGAAATTATGATTGTTTGCAGAGGTTTGGCTGCAAAAAGGTAGAGGCAGAGGTTTGGCTGAAAAGCTCAGACTGAAGTTTTTGGCTGAAAATAGATGTGGCAGATCTGCGCCTGCAGGCAAATTATCAACGAGTATTTAGTGCGGTTTTAAGCAACTATTTTCACTGAGCAAATTGCGAATACGCGTGTCAATTTCAACTATATCAAAGGGTTTGCCAATGAACCCATTGGCACCCGCTGCCAATGACAGCCATTTATGTTCAATTTGTGAGGTGATCACGAGAATGGAAAGATAGTCGTTAAGCAGATTTATCTTGAGATCTTCCATTATCTTGAATCCGTCCATGCCGGGCATTTGTAGATCCAGTAGAATTAAGTCGTAATTGTTAGCGCGATGTAATTCAACCACAGTATAGGGATCCATTGTTGAAGTGATATGTTGATAACCGGTTTCGCTCAGAATTTGCTCAAGCAAAAGCACATTGGTCTCAATATCATCAACGACTAGAATGTTTGCGCCAAAAATATCTTGGTCATCAATCATATATATCTCCTCTGCACCGCATTTGCGCTAATAGTTCACCTTGCAAGCACAAGGATTTTTTATCGCTATTAATCAATTCAGTCGCACCACCTGGTTTAGAAGGTTGACAGCGATAAACAACCCTGCTCGCAACTGCTATAAAAAAGACGCTATGGCCCCTTTCTTGAATGAAATATTTATGAATCCTTCGACACTTTTATTACTTCATATTGCACGCTTTACTGTGCAGGTTGAGTTACCGCATTGTGATCAAGCGTGACCGCGGAATGGGCAAACAATCTACCGTTTACCGATGCACCGGTATTCACGGTAATCGCCTTTTCAGCAAGAATAATGCCTTCAAAGTGAGCTGTGGTACCAATCACCGCACCGGTACCCCCGCCAACCTGCCAGAAGATATTTTTAGCCTGTGCACCACCCGCTAAAACAATGCGACTGGCATCCGCCAGAAGTAGATCACCCGAAATCTGGAATATCCAGGCATCATTTGCGCCACCTTCAAGGGTCATATCTGATAAAATCAACACATCCGTCCCCCATTTATAAAGACCGGCTGATAATGTTTGACCACTAAGATCCCCCGTATAAAGCTCAGTAAAATCGGGAGAGATTCTACCTGCCGCATCAGCGTAAGCTGTGCCCATGTCCAATACCGCATTCGCGACCAAAGTTGAATCCGGCGCGCTACCAGCAAAACAGCTTACATCACCACTGCCTGTATAAGTGGCATCGGCGCCGTAGATAGTGCCACTGATTTCGTCACAAATCAGATTATCCATCGCCGCTGCGGTAATTGGACTGCTACCTATATTGCCGCTAATGTTCGATATCGGCACGTTACTGATACCGGCTTTTGCAAGGATCACCATATTGCCTGCACTTCTAAGATTAACCAGCGCGGGGCCTTCAGCAACGTCTGTACCGGTCGTAAAACTCGATACATAATTAACGGCCAATGGATTTGCCGGGAACGCCAGATCGGTTAAGCTTGTAGTTAACGTAACGGTATAAACCGTGTTTGAGGCCAGGTCACCTGCCGGATTAAAACTTATTGTTTTACCTGTATAACTGACGCTACCCAGAACAGGTTTAGTACCATCAGTTAATATAAAACTGGTTATGCGCAGCGTGCTTGGATCCAGTGATTCACTCATTTCAACGGTGATATTTCGGTTAAGCGCAAAATTAGTTGCGCCATCTAACGGGTAAATCGCAGTCACTGTAGGACGGCTGGTATCGGGCGTTGCTGCAGTAGTAAATGACCATTGATGATCATTGGCTAAAGGGGTCCCTCGGGCACTTGTAACCGCGCGGGATATTGTCGCAGTATATAAAGTGGAAGCATCAAAATTACTTTTCGGGGTGAAAATTGCGGTATTACTGGCATTATCTAGGCTGACAGTAGCAATTATTGGCATTTCGTTTCCTGCAGCTATGCTGAAACTCAATTCGTTGAACGTGGCCGGATCCATAGTTTCACTGAAAGTAGCACTAATTTTCGAGTTAATTGCCACATCAACTGGCATATCGGCAACGTTGCTGGAAATAATTGCAGGTGTGCTTGCAACTGGCTCGTTATTTTTATCATTGTTACAACCTGCCATTAGCGTCGTTAGCAGCATCGTCATCACCCATAAGATTCGACTGTCAATATTGTGGTTCACTTTCATTAGGTTTACCTTTTTGTGGTTGAATGGTAATAAAAAGTCAAAGGATCTTGTTATCGATGATCTATACCCAAGCTACCTCAAGATGCAGATTCAGAGCTTCGCCCGGATGCTAGAGTAAGGCGCAACATGATGACCTTTCGAGCGATTAACTGCGTTAATCCTCTATCGGTAGATGTTAAATGCAAGCATTTAACATCTTGAATGGTTATTCCCTTTTCAAGTGTTGCAACGCAGCACTAGCTTTCGGGCGAAACTCCTGAAGGGCAAGACGATAAACGATGATCTTCGTTGTTAGAAGGCTTTGATTTAGAATAACTAGATCATCAGCCTTCTGCCTAGAATTCCATCATTTATTGTCTTGCTGATTCCTGCATCTTGAAGTGGTTTGGGTATAGTTATACTCGTCTCACAGAGAGTCGACTGTATTACGACGCACATAAGCCACTATTTTTTCAATGAGCTTTATCAATGAGGGGTTATATGAATTGGATTTAATTGATTAAGCCCCACTGAAAGTGGGGCTTGCCGCTGGAGTGTATTAATAGATCCGCGTTTTGGAATGTAATTGCTTTTGATTCAATGCGTTTAGATAACTCTGCTAGGCTGCGCATTACTCTTGGAGAATTTTGCATCCGCAAGCAAGCCATCAGAGAGTAGTCTGTCCAGCTCAGTTTTGACTACCGCGTAACACTCGCACGTTTTGCCCTCTAACTTTAAGCGATCCAGCACGGTAATGTGTCCTCGTCGATAGCTAATAACCCCCGCCTGCTGCAATTTGCCGGCAGCAATACTGATCCCCTCGCGGTAAACACCCAGCATACTGGCCACTAATTCATGGGTCATCACCAGCTCATTGGTGGGCATACGATCCAGGGTTAACAATAACCAGCGGCAAAATTGCTGCTCTAGCGAGTGATGACGATTGCAAACGGCAGTCTGTGACATTTGAGTCATCAATGCCTGGGTATAACGCAGCAATACTCGCTGCAGTAAACCAGAGCGCGCAAATTCCCGCAGCAGAATTTTTTTATCCAAACGATAAGCATAACCTGCGGTCTGCACCACAGCGGAGCTAGCAGTAGTATTACCGCCCATAAATAACGATACACCGACTACCCCTTCGTTGCCCACGCCGGCGGTTTCGGCGGTTGCCCCTGACTCCAACACATAATGCAAGGATACAATACAGGTAGTGGGGAAATAGGCGTGCTGTAACTCTACACCCGGCTCATAAAGAAATTCACCCAACGGCATAGGGATCAGTTCCAAATGACCACTTAAAGCCTCAAACTCAACTGCCGGCAGGGCTGCCAGTAGATGATTTTGCAAAGGCGTGTTGGCTATATTTAATTGTTTGAGTAAAGCCATAGTTAGCGTCCCATTTCAGTGACGATAGGAGATGTGGTGAGCTCCACGCCAAAGCCGCGGTAACCGATAAAACGCGCAGACTGATTGAATATAGGTTCGCCACTGACCTGATATTGTTGTTGTGAACCATCATCATTAATTCGGCTGAAAATAAAATCCAGAAATGGCTGACGGGCAGTGATCTTGGCTTGTAGCTCTTTGCGTTGCACTTCATTCCAGCCGATCAGCGAAGCATCGTCGCTAGCGCTGTTCAAAGAGCCATTCTCAATACCGAGCATCTGCTGAACCGGACCAAATGTGCGGGTGAAGTTGCCTTTTTCATCTTGCTCCCAGTACCAGTCAGAGGCCAGTTCAATCAGACTACGATAACGCGCTTCGCTGTCTCTTAGTTCAGCGGTGCGCTCCCGCACGGTTTTTTCCAGTTGCTGATTGTAGTTGTCGAGCTCTTTATACAAGAGACGCACTTCTAACATATTACGAATTCGGGTATTCACTTCGATAATATCAAAGGGTTTAGCAATAAAATCTTTGGCTCCGGCAGTCAGTGCCCGCAACTTATGATCCGGTTGAGCTGTGATCACCAGTATCGGCAGGTAGTCATTGGCTGCTATTTTCTTGAGCTGTTTCATCACCTCAAACCCATCCATAGCGGGCATTTGCAGATCGAGCAGGATCAAATCATATTTATTGGCACGATGTAACTCAACCACAGCAAAAGGATCCATGGTTGAATCAATATGCTTGTAGTCGGCTTCAGTCAGCATATCTTTGAGCAGCAATACGTTGATCTGCAGATCATCGACAATTAGAATGTGAGCGTTGCGAATATCTTGTTCATTAATCATAAATCATATCCTATTTGCTGCCTTGGCATTTGGATCCAACGTGAAATGCTGCAGCGCTTATTATCAAGTGTTAATAGCAATTGCTCTGTGTCAATCATTTGCTACTGCTCAATGTTGAGTTTTCCAACGCAAAGTCCAGCGCTTCAATAAATTCTGAAATTTTAATCGGTTTGGTCAGGTAACGTAAAAATCCTGCCTCCAACCCTTTTTGAATATCCCCCGGTATCGCGTTAGCACTAATAGCTAAAACCGGAATATGCGCGGTGAGCGGATCATTCTTGAGAATAGCAAGCGCTTCAATTCCGCTGATACCGGGTAAATTGATATCCATCAAGATCACATCTGGTAGCTGAGTACGCGCCAGCGCGATGCCTTGAGGACCATCACTCGCACTCAGCATCCGCACATTAGTCTGGTCATCGATAATCTGCTGCACCAGCATCAGGTTGGCCAGATTGTCTTCAACATAAAGTAAGCTACAGATCCCATCGCCCAACATCTGCGGTATCGAGTCTGTCGGCAGAGCTATACTCTCACCTCGTATCGGAGCAGCATCGCGATTGAGTTCGATCCAGAAATCACTGCCCACACCTACCGTACTTTTTACCCCGATAGAGCCGCCCATCAGTTCAACCAGTTGTTTGGTTACTACCAAACCAATGCCGGTACCCTCTTCTGCGCCTTCTTCCTGACCAAGACGATTAAAAGGTTGATACAGCTGTTTTATTTTTTCCGGAGATAAACCATTGCCACTGTCTTTAATATTAATCCGAATACGTTCGGCTGTTGAACCACTTCCTTTTATTTCACTGCACTGCACGACAATCGTGCCATCATGACGATTATATTTAATCGCATTGGTCAGCAAGTTGATCAACACCTGTTTCAAACGAGTGTGATCGGCATTGGCATGCCAGCTTTTATCGAATGGCAGAAATTTGAGATGAATTCCACTTTTAAACGCCAGGGGTTCTATCATGGCGCGACTTTCCTGGATCACATCGATTAGCAATACCGATTCTTGTGATAAGGACAATCGGCCGGATTCGATCACGGCCAGATCAAGAACTTCATTGATCAGTTCCAGCAAATACCAACCTGCTTTAATTATCTGGTGCAGTCTTATCGATTGCGCTTCGGTTGGCGCTGGCTTGCCTTTTTCCAGCAACTGGGCGAAACCAAGAATAGCATTGAGCGGCGTACGCAGCTCGTGACTCATACTGGAAAGGAATTCAGATTTTGCCCGGTTAGCTTTTTCGGCAATCACTCTGGAAAACTCCAGCTCCGCATTCTTGTGTTGAAGCCTTGCAGTGAGTAGTTCTCTCTCTTCTTCGACCTGAATACGTACAGTATTGTCGGTACCGATCAACAGATAACCAATAATAGTATTTTTGGCATCGCGCAAGGCGGTTACCGATACCAAAGCTGGAAAACGGCTACCATCTTTACGGATATAGGTCAGTTGATAGATATCCTCGATACCACGGGATGCCTTAAACACCAGCGCTTCAAAACCCGGCGCTATAGCGGTTTCAAGCTCTTTACTGAGCTCTGCGGCGCGCACTATAATTTCTTGCGGGTCGGAAATATCGGCAGGGGTTATTTTATCCATCACCTCTGCCGCGGTATAACCGAGCATACGCTCCGCGCCAACGTTAAAAATTTGAATAACCCCTTTCGCATCGGTGGCAATACTGGAGAAATTAGCACTGTTAAAAATAGCACTCTGCAAAGCCCCGGCTTTGAGCAGCGCCTCTTCTGCTTGTTTACGGGCGGTATTATCGGTACCAATCAACAGGTAACCAATAATATTATTCTGGGCATCGCGCAATGCGGTGACCGATACCACCGCGGGAAAACGACTGCCATCTTTACGGATATAGGTCAGCTCATAAATATCTTCAATGCCGCGCGAAGCCTTAAACACCAATGCC
>NZ_JBLIEK010000050.1:0-25596 GCF_047632995.1 Psychromonas sp. | reverse complement strand
GACTTGTCAAATTTCAAATTCAGCAGCAGGTTCACCTAGGCTAACATCTGCTGCTTTTGCTCCTAAAATCTGAAAAGTAAAGATTAAGGATGTATAAAAGCGTATTGCGCTTCTAGTATGGTGGAAAATAAAATTATGTTGCCATCTCTTTTATGCAGTTTAGCTTTGATCAGTGCCCGAGCAACTGGGCGATTCATATTAGTTAAATAGATTTTAGTATTGGATTTTTCATATTGTTCTATCAATTTCAATAGTGAAGAGATACCACCGGAATCGATCATAGATGCGTTTTCTAGATTTAATAAAATTCCACTGCATTGATCCGTTAACAAGGCTAATTCGCCAAAAATCCTATCTGCCGCGGCAAAAAACAGTGGACCGTTAATATCAAATACTTTGAATGATTCACCAAGGGGGAGTCCTGAATCATGTTTTTTGGTGGTATTTTTAAGTTCGGTCAGTTCTGACATACGGCGCACAAATAATAAGGAAGCGAGCATAATACCGGCAATAATAGCCACCACCATATCAAATAATATAGTCAGTGAAAAACAGGCAAAAAATACGGCAATATCACTTTTACTGGCCGTTTTTATAAGGTTCAGTGATTTGTGAAACTCCCCCATTTTCCATGCCACTATAAGTAATAAAGCCGCCATGCTGGGCATTGGAATATAAGACAAAATGGGGGCGGCAAATAAAATCGCCAATAAGATAAAAATTCCGTGAAAAACACTGGCTAAGGGGCTTTTGGCTCCGGTTTTACAATTTGTAGCAGAGCGGGCAATGGCTGCGGTCGCTGTTATCCCGCCGAAAAAAGGGGCGATGATATTGCCAATCCCCTGACCTAATAATTCGCTGTTTGCGCTGTGGCGAGTTTTGCTCATATCATCAAGTACAACGGCACAGAGTAACGATTCGATCGCGCCAAGTGCGGCGATTGCAAAAGAAGCATAAAGAAGATCCGAAAAGAGTGTGAGATTCCAGACTAAAACAGGATCATCAGGTAATGTGCGTGACCAGGGCAACTCAAAACTGGGCATAAAGGGGGGGATACCATGGCCTATGCTGCCATCGGCAAATAAAAATTGATAGGTTGAGCCAATGGTTGCAACGTGCAAATCTATGGATCCAAGCATGACGGCACATAAGCCACCTAACATAAGCGCGGGTAGATGGGGTGGAATTGATTTGATAAAATAGGGCCAGATAATGAGCGCGGCTAGGGTGAGCAGACCTATTGATAGTGAGGTAACATCGAATGCAGGAATCT
The DNA here is from genome assembly GCF_047632995.1 of Psychromonas sp. Classification (GTDB taxonomy): domain Bacteria; phylum Pseudomonadota; class Gammaproteobacteria; order Enterobacterales; family Psychromonadaceae; genus Psychromonas. The sequence goes on along the minus strand of NZ_JBLIEK010000050.1, from coordinate 24,323 downwards.
CTTCCAGTAATACGCCCACCTTTTGATAAAAATGGCTGGGAAACTCTGTAAGTTCTATGCCAAGCAGCTCATCGACTTGCAGCACCGCAATAACTACGGCGATACCGCCCGTGAAACCTAAGGTGACGGCTTGCGGTACATATTCGATATATCGGCCCAGTCGTAAAAAAGCCATAGCGATTAGCAGGATACCCGAGAAGGCGGTGGTGACCAGTAAACCCGCCAGCCCATATTGGTGAACTATTGGTTGAAGGATCACCACAAAGGCCGCGGTCGGGCCAGATACACTAAAACGAGAGCCTCCGAGCAAAGGGATCAGTATGCCCGCTACTGCTGCGGTATAAAGGCCATATTGCGGTGGTACACCTGAGGCAATGGCAAGAGCCATCGCCAGAGGAATTGCGATAATCCCCACTGATATCCCAGACAAAATATCTTTGCGTAGATCTAAAAGTGAATAACTATTGTTTATAAATGATTCGCGCATTGAATGTGCGATACGTAAGGAGAAGAGGTGGGCGCGATGAGACAATTTATGACCTTCATTTAAGTTAGGCTAGCCGATTGTGCACATGTTACTATTATCGCACTAGAATTCAATGCTAAGTTAATGAGCGTTGAATATAACTATACTGATTTTTATTTAATAAATGAGGCAGTAGACAGCAAAGATTAGGCGCTATTAACCGAAGTCTTACAGTGTATCCTGAACAGCGCTTAGTCCATACTGAGGGTGTTTTTAAAAGAAAGGTTAAGCAAAAAATGTTAAAAAAGTCACTCCTATTATTAATCCTGTTATCTCTTTGTAACGGATCAATAGCCTCTGAAAATGAAGTGGATAAAAGTATCTATGAGCAGCCCTTAGTTGAGCGTTACGTTTTAGATGAACTTAAGTCATTACGCTTTGATCAACAAGATTTAGAACGCCGTTTAATTGTCGATATAACCAATCGCGAATTGGCGCTTGCGGATACATCATTAGGTTATGCATCCAATACAGTGACCTACTTTTTTTACATCATTGCCGGTGTCGCTTCGTTAATTGCTATTATAGGCTGGCAGTCATTTCGCGAAATCCGTGAAAACACAAAGAAAATGGCCGCTCAACAGATCCAAATAATTTCCGCTAGATATGAAGAAAAATTTCAAGTGTTAGAAAAAGATTTAAGACGTAAAACTCGCCGTATTGCTGATGTTCATCTTGAAATTGAAACAATAAATGAGATTCATTCATTATGGCTGCGCGCGCAAAAAGGGCAAACACCAGAAGAGCAGATAGAAATTTACGATGAAATATTAAAGATTCGCCCTGGCGATCTTGAAGCGCTCACCTCAAAAGCCGATGCAGCAATGGAAATTAAAGAGTTCCACTGGGCGCTCAGCATCTGTAATCGTGTATTAGAAGTCGATAATAATAATATCAGTGCGTTATATCAACGTGCCTGTGCTTATGCTTGTTTAGGCGTAGAAGATCAAGCTGTCAATGACTTAGATAGAGCGATTGTTGGACGAATTTCATTACGCGAAGTGGCCGCAGATGAAGCTGATTTTGAAAATTTAAGAGGCCATGATAAATTTGAAGCTTTGCTAGCGAATGATATCTAGACCTAGATTATCTGCACTCCATTTCATCTTTGGACAGTACAGATAATCTAGTAACAGGGGGAAACTCGGCGGGCTTATTTTTTTAGCAAGTAACGGATAGTGTTGGCTATCTGTTTTGGGGTCTTATGACCGCCAACAATGACCTGGTAACGGCCGTTAACAATAAAGGTCGGTACTGCGTTGATCCCCGATTGCGTTGATAAGCGTTCAATATTAGCCACTTTATGGCGCAAATCATCATTTTGCTGTTGGCTCAATTGGTCCGGACTAATCAGCTCCCGTGCCTTGAAAACGTTTTTAATGGCTTGTGTTTTTTCGGTTTCGCTGCTGTCTGATGGCATCTGCACGGCGGCAAACAGCTCATCCATAAACGCACTATCGGGTGTTGTGCCTAGCTGCATCTCCGCTGCATAATAGATAAGGGCTGCGGCCTGTGCCGAATCATTAAATGTAATATGCATCTTACCAATATCTGTACCTGCTTCCTCGCTTATCTGCCCTAAAAAGTGTTCCATATTACGACAATGACCGCAGGTTAATGAAAAAACTTCGCTCACAGGGGCTAAGGTTTTATCTTCAAGCGGCTTGGCAATCGCCGTGTATTGCTGGCCTTCCTGGGGAACTGTCTGGTCACTGCAGGCAAGTAAAAACAGAGCCGAAAAAAAGACAATAAATAGTGGTTTGATAAGCAATTTCATTTCAATATCTCATATAGTTGTTGAACTGGTAAGGCATCTTAAATGACCCCTAGAAGTAAATAATAATCGAAGTAAAGCATAACATTATCAAGAGCAACAATTTTTATGATCCGATTTTATTCTTAATCTGTTAAATAACACCTTGGCCATTAATACAGCCAAAATGATACCTGAGCTATAAAGTACGGCCGCAGGCAATAGCGCTTGCTCTTCACCAATCATCGGCATGACCATAAAACCGAAAGTTTCCACTAAGTAATTTACGAGTATGCCTGATAGCAATGCGACACTCAGCACGCCACCAAGATAGCTCCACAGTGCACGTTTACCTAACTCTTTAGCAACCATACTGATGGTTGCAATATTAGTTGCCGGGCCGGCTAACATAAAAACCAATACTGCGCCCGGCGAGATGCCGGCAAGCAACAAACCTGCCGCGATAGGTGTGGAAGCGGTAGCGCAGATATACATAGGTATAGAGATAATAACGATAGCCAACATGGCTAAGATACCATCGCCCCATTCGGCCATAAAATATGCGGGCAGATAGGTTTGTACTAATGCGGCAAAAAACAGACCTATCAGTAAGGCAACGGTTATATCATCGACTAAATCAGTGGCAGCAAAATGCAGTCCTTTAGCGATTCGAGTGATAATGGTTTTATCTTTAAATTCGCTGGCAATATCATCAGTTGCTGCGCAGCAGTCTGACTCTTTTTTATGTTTATGCGGCGCTTGCTCGGCTGAGTGGCTAGTGCAGGAGTTCTCTTTTTTGTCAGCACAACAGCTTTTATCTGCTGCTTGTAAAGTTGTTTTAGGTAAATTGTCAGATGAATGAGAGATCTTATTTTTCTGAACATCATCTCGTCCAACCAATAACCCCGCAACAATTGCACTAATAATAGCGGCTATCGGTCTGACTATCGCCATAAAAGGACCGAGTAGGACATATGAAACAGTGATCGAATCGACTCCGGTTTCAGGCGTTGCAACTAAAAAAGAGGTGGTTGCTGCTTTAGAGGCGCCCGCACGTCGTAGGCCTATGGCCGCTGGAATAACACCACATGAGCATAAAGGTAACGGGGCACCCAGTAGTGCTGCCTTTATTGTGGTTTTAATGCCATGACCGCCGAGCTGTTTTTGCATCCATGCCATAGGTACAAATATCTTTAACATGCCCGCTAATAGCAACCCGAATAATAACCAGGGCGCGGACTCTAAAAATAGATTTATAAAATTTGTGAATAGCATAGTTAACCTTTATTTTGACCGTTTTTTATAGAGTGGGATTGCTTCTTTTTTTGTGATCTATTAGCGCATATTATTGAGTCTGAGTCTGAGTCAGACTGCAGCCCCTCTAAAATAGAACAATTTTCGGCACTCTCTGGGCCGCCGCAGCAGGCATCAGATAACCGTTGTAACGCGTTATTAAAATAATTAAGCTCATCGATTTGAGCTCTCAGATGTTGTAATTTATTATCCACTACCCCTTTCACATCAGCGCACGCCCAGTTGGCTCTATCTAACTCAATAGAAAGGAGCTCAGCTATTTCCGTTAAAGAAAACCCAATCGCTTTTGCTCTTAATATAAAAGACAAGTGTTCAGCGTCATTTTCGCTATAGATTCTATAGCCAGACTCAGTGCGGGAAGAGGGGGTTAATAAACCCTGCTTGTCATAAAACCTCAATGTATCGGTTTTCACCTGATAGCGCAGTGCGAGTTCCCCTATGCGATACATATTATTATCCTTTAATAGCTAAGCTCGATTAATATTTGCGGACTGTTTACAAGTATAACCTTAAAGTTGAATCCAAGGTCAAGGGGGATTCTCGGAATAGGTGTTTTATATGAGTTTATAAAATAAGGGGCTTTTACCATAGTGATTGGCTATCTATCTACAAGTACGCTAGGTTTTTTATGATAGCTATTTTAAATAGCGGGTTAATTCTCCACCTCTAACGATTTAATAATCATCTCCTCACCCTGCAAAATTTTAACGCACAGCTGACCGCAATGCTCACAAGGCTCATACCATCCAAAGGTGCTAACCTGTTGCTGACAATGTTGGCAAATGCCGATTGCAGGCTTACTTTGGATCACAAGCTGCGCCCCCTCTGCTAAGGTGTTTTTGGCCACCGCATCAAAACAGAAATACAGAGATGAGCTTTCGATTCCGGCTAACACACCGATTTCTAAGGTGATTTTAGTGACCTTTTTAAAGTGATGTGTTAATCCATTCTCCTCCAGCATTTCGATCAGGTTTTCTGCAATGGACAGTTCATGCATCGGATTTCTCCTCTGCCACCACTACCGTTTGTTGCAGTAACTGCACGGGATCTTGGCAAGTTAACAGCGCTTTTAAAAATGGAGTGACCAGTTTAATGTTTTCTTTTGCCTGTTTTGATAAAGGCGCGCCGAGACCAAAATCGTAACCGCGAACGCTAACCAGAAAGGCGGGTGGGGATGGTTTATGTTGTGTTTTTTGATAGAGCGTCATTAATGCGCTTGGGCTTAATGCATGACTAGTATAGCCGATATTCTCTGCCGCGTGCACCGGCGTTATTTGATAGGCTGTATCACCTTGACAGCTGGCATCAATAAAAATAACGCAAGCGTCACCGCTAATATCGCAGACATGCTCAGGCTGCAGTTGAAAATCTTCTATCAGTTGAATCTGCGTAAGTGAAAAGCTCGCAATAAACTGTTTAATAATCTGGTGCAATGTGGGACCGATCGCGTCATCCCCGCGACTTGGATTACCCCAGGTAAATAGGTTTAATACTTTGTGATTGTTTTTTTCCATCACAACCTCTATTTATATAGCGTTCCATCTGAGTTTTTAATTAACTGGCTAATCAGTTCACCGCTTTCGAGGGAGCGCATTTCGACTTTTAACGGCATTTTACCCATGGCATGAGTTGCACAGGACAAACAGGGATCGTAAGCGCGAATAGCGACCTCTATATTATTTAAAACGGCCTCACTGATTTCACGACCATTAATTTGCTCACTGGCGACGACACGTATCGATTCATTTAATGCCGTATTGTTATGGGTTGTCGCGACAATAAGATTGGCTTTGGTGATAAGATCGTCTTCACCCACCTGGTAATGATGAAATAGCGTGCCGCGTGGTGCTTCAATTACACCAATGCCTTCATTTTGGCGTTTTCCCTGAACGATCAGATCGTTTCCCGTGATCATCGCATCATTGAGTAACTCTTTTATCTTTTCGGCAGAGAAAAGCACTTCTATCATGCGCGCCCAATGGTAGGCTAATGTGGCATGTACCGGCTCTTTTCCGCCATAAGCAACAAATTCCTGACGCGCGATTTCAGCCAGCGGCGTCGCTATATAATCACAATTATTAATGCGTGCTAATGGACCCGTTCGATACCAACCTTTCTCTTCACCCAGTGCTTTAATAAAAGGGAATTTCATATAAGACCACGACTTAACCTCTTCCTGAATAAAGTCTTGGTAATCGCAGTAATCCTGCTGATCAAAGAGGATCTTACCGCTGGCATCCTTTAATCTTAATTTGCCATGGTAAAGATCCAGCTCACCATTTTTGCCTACTAAGCTTAAATAGTTAGAGCGTAAAAGGGCAAATTTTTTGTGAAAGGGCTCGTTTGCTAAATAGCAGTCTCTCGCTGTTTTAACGGCGCTTTCTGAGCTGGCAATAATTTGCTCAATATCCCCGAGAAGATAGTGCCGGTCCTCCCTACTTAACGGCTTATTCATTCCGCCCGGGATGCAACCCGTACCATGAATTCGTTTACCGCAAATGACTTTTATCACCTCTTGCCCATACTTCCTTAGCTTCACCCCCTGCAGCGCGAGATCGGGATGTTTTTCAATCACGCCAACAATATTTCGGCTGGCAATATCGCTCTCAAACCCAAACAGGAGATCGGGAGAACTGAGATGGAAAAAATGCAGGGCATGGGACTGCAAGGTCTGCCCGTAGTGCAGTAACAGTCTTAATTTATAAGCTGTTTCAGTCAGCTCTGTTACACCCGCTATCATATCAATCGCCTTGCCTGCTGCGATATGGTGGCTTACCGGACAGATACCGCAAAGTCGCTGTACCAATATAGGGATCTCCCAATAGGGGCGCCCTTGGATAAAACGTTCAAATCCTCGAAATTCAACAATATGTAAACGGCACTGCTTAACCTGGTTGTTATCATCAACGAGCAGGGTCACTTTGCCGTGACCCTCCACTCTTGATACCGGTTCAATCACAAATCGTTTTAGATTATCGGGGCTTGCTGCTGTTTCTAAATTGCTATCCATGTTGTTATCCATAGCACCATCCATTAATCAAAATGTAATAAGTCATAGGGTAATTCGGGCTCTTTGCCGTTCAGCAAGTCACTGAGTATTTTCCAAAAAGCATCGGCTGGTGGCGGGCAACCGGGAAGAAAATAATCGACCTTGATCACTTCATGAATAGGGTAAACTTTTTCAAGTAGATAGGGGATCTCTTTATCGATAGGGATCTTCGGATTTACCAGACCAATACCGTTAAGGTAAGCCTCATCCAAGCAGGCTTTGACATCGATGCCATTGCGCAGTGCCGGCACGCCGCCGTTAATCGCGCAGGAGCCCACGGCAATAATGATTTTACAATTTTTACGAAAATGCCTGAGCACTTCAATATTTTCTGTATTACAGACGCCGCCTTCAATTAAGCCCAGATCACAATCTTCCGCACAGCTTTTTATATCGTTCAAAGGGGAACGGCTCAACTCAACTTGTTCAAGCAGTTCAATAATGCGCTCATCAATATCAAGAAATGACATGTGGCATCCGAAACATCCGGCCAAAGAACAGGTCGCAAGTTTAAGTTTTTTCTTTGGCTGCGGCTCAGCGGCTTGCGCTTTGCTTTGTTCTTTTATGTTACTTGTTGGGCGGATATTACCGACATCACGAATCGAGTGCTTATCATAAATCCGCTCACCGATAGGCGTTTTAAATCCTTCCCCTTTTATGATAATACAGCCCACAGGGCAGATATGGGCTGATTTATCAGTGACTTTCATATCGGTATCTTTTAAATATCCACTTTTTGAGTTGACCGCCAGTCTTTTATTAATACTGCGTCCGGCAATGTTGAAGATATCTTTTTTATCGACTTCTGTACTCGCTCGAATGCACAATTCACAAAAAATACAGCGGTTATGATCCAGCATCAGATGCGGGTGGCTGGCATCGACATTTCTTTGCGCATTAAACTGCGGAAAATGCAGATCAGTCACCCCTAAATCATAGGCTAATGCCTGTAATTGGCAGTTACCGCTGCGCTCACAAAAAGGGCAGTAATGATTACCTTCGACAAACAGCATCTGCACTAGGGTGCGCCGCATCATCAAAAGTTCATGCGTCTCATTTTTGACCTGCATTCCCTGCTCAGCTTGGGTACAGCATGACGATTTTTTACGACCGTTAATCTCGCAGGTACAGAGTTTACAACTGCCGTTGGGGGTGAATTCCGGATTAAAACATAAATGCGGAATATAGATATTGGCTTTAATTGCGGCCTGCATAACCGTTTCTCCCTCTTTAAAAGGGATTTCACGATCATCTATGGTGAATGTCTGTCTGTGCTTGATCATAACAATCAATACCTTATGGTTCGCTCTCTAGGGTAACTATATCAATCGCACGTTGAATCGATTTTTCTACATTAAATGAAGGTTGATACTCTTTATCTGTCATGCGTTTGACAAAATACTCGGGAAACTTTTCTAATGTTTCTAAGAGGGGCTCTGCGGCTCTGCGGCCTAACCCGCAATGGCTCATTTTATTCATCACATGGTTAAGTTTTTTTATGCTGTCCAGATCCAGACTGGCACCTTGTCCGGTGGCGACTTTATCGGCCAAATCACAGATAAGTTTGGTTCCCACCCGGCACGGGGTACAAAACCCGCAGCTTTCATGCATAAAAAAATGGGTGAAATTAAGCGCATTTTCCAGAATATCGCGGCTTTGGTTAAACACCATAAAAGAGCCGCCTGTATTAAGATCATCAAATGAGATAACGCGGTTAAATTCAGCGGGGGTGAGCAAAATACCGGCAGGACCGCCAACCTGCACTGCCTGTACTGATTTTGCGCCGCATAAATTGAGCACATTTTTCACCGGCAGCCCCAAGGGGATCTCATAAATCCCTGCTTTTTCCACATCGCCACTGATGCTTAATAGTTTGCAACCGGTAAAGCCGGCAAGCCCTTGATCCGACAAGTTATCCGCACCTTTTTCTATAATAAGGGCGGCATAGCAAAAGGTTTCTACATTGTTGACCACTGTCGGTTTACCTAAGTAACCGTGAGTAACCGGGAAAGGCGGGCGGATTCGCGGGATAGCCCGTTTACCCTCAAGGGATTCCAGCAAAGCCGATTCTTCACCGCAGACATAGGAACCGGCACCCATAAATATTTCAATATCAAAGCTCAGCTCACTATTTAAAATATTCGCGCCTAATAAGTTGGCCGCACGACGCTTCTGCAATGTTTCCTGGAGCTTTTTATAGAGGTGCTGATATTCATAACGTAAATAAATAACGCCTTTATGGGCGTCAATAACATAGGCACAAAGGGTCATTCCCTCAATTAATTGATCGGCATAGCTGTTCAGCAAGACTCTGTCTTTAAAGGTACCTGGTTCGCCTTCATCGGCATTACATACCACATAGCGCTCATTGTCGTCGCTTAACATGCAGGATTTCCATTTTGCAGCGGTTCTGAAACCGGCACCACCACAGCCGCGCAGCCCGGACTTGTCAATTTCGGCAAGGCTGTCGTGAGGATCCGTTGCCAGTGCTTTTTTAATTGCCGCCCCGGGCTTGCTTTGAGAATTTAATAACACGCCTTTACTTTGGATATTGTCAGCTACCTCAAACCACGCCTTGGGCCATTCTTCAAGAGCAATATTTGCTTCAATTTTAGCAACAATATGTTCGACTCTTTGTCGTGTTAAAGCGGTTAATGCTAAACCGTTAACCAATGCCGCTGGTCCATGATCACTCATGCCTGTGCAGGAGGTGTTGGCTACTGTTACCCGTCCGTCTTCTCGTGGTTGATTTAATTTAACATTGAGTTTTTCACAGAGATAAGTGGTGATCTCATTTTTACCCGACATATGATCGATAATACTGTCGCTGATGTAGATGTCGTACTGTCCACGTGAGTTATAATGCAGAAAGTGATAAAACTCGATCAGCGCCCTTATTTTAGGGGCTGATATTGCCAATTCAGTAGATAGCAGGGTTATCGCATGCTCTGATATATAGCCATATAATAATTGGATATTACGCAGTATTTGTAATAGATAAGCGGGATTGCCTCGATAGCCTCTCACTTGATTATGGATGAGTGTAGCAAGCGCTGTGTCCATTGGTAATGCTCCTAATATTGCTTTAAGCACGACTTTTGTCCGTTAAAAATTAATAGGCGACAGCCTCTCAAATCGCCGACCATGAACCGATATCACTTCTTTAAATGTAGACTATAATCCGTTATTGAATTTTAGATAGACCAACATTTTGTTCCTTATGATAGTAGTAGAACACTCGGCAATGGTGCGCTTAAAGCGGACAATATCAAATCGATTTAGAAGTTGGGAGGTGCGATAAGTGCCTTGAAAAAGGCAACTCATCAAAAAGGGTAAATGCAGTTATTAACATTATTTCAATATATTAATGGCCATTTTTGTTTTTATTTGTTGCTCTGATCTCAGCCAGCATTAGAGGTGCAGTGATACTATAATCAAAAAACATCCGTGTACTTTCGTGCGCATGACTATCAATCGAAGAGGATCATTAAGTGACAAATCCGTTATTAGATGAATATGCGTATTTAAATAAAATCCCCTGTGCAACAGAGGTCTATTTGCAAGTAATTACACCAATACAGGCAATTCGCTTAAAAACCCGTTTAATTGGTGTGGATCCCTATATGTCGGTAATTGTGGCGAACGGCAGTGATCAGGAGTGGTTAGCAGCTAAAGAGTCTATTCGTGAAGGACAGAAGATGATTGTGCGTTTAGTGAATGGTGAACAACCCGACGCGCATATTATTGCTTTCCAGACTCAGGTGCAAAAAATAATGAGTATCGCGGGGCATTGGCTGTTACTCGATTATCCTAAAACGATACAGCGGGTTGCATTACGTCAACATTCCCGCCTACCAACAAATATAGATGCATTGTTACTCGATTCGCAAACAAAAAAAATCTGCTGTAAAGGTGTATTAACCGATATATCTAGTAATGGTGGCGCCTTTATTGGAGAACCGATGCAAGGAACCGTTATTGATAAACAATTTATCTTAAAAGTTAAGCTGGCAAATGAGCCGGAAGCGCAAATGAGTCTAGTTGTTGTTAAAAACAGTAAAAAATTAAGCTCTCATAATTCGTTAGTGCAGTATGGTTTAAATATTATGGGTACAGAGGAAGCATCAAAGTTATTTGTTGAGCATCTGGTTTTATACGCTTTGTTTAATTAGGACTTACTGCTACCTGATGCAGTGGCTATTTAGTCAGGGTTTTAGGTTAACCACTGCAAAGTTGAATCTGCCTAAGTTTTTAATTGAAAGTTACTGGCAATAGATATTAAAAAGGGGCAGTTATGAAAACATTAATTATTTTTGTGATGCTACTGTTTACCCCGCTTAGTCACGCGAATGACGAACAGATAGATTTTATCGGTTTCACTTTTGAAAATGATGCCTTTTTTAGAGACGATGGTCTCTATAGCAATGGCTTGACCGTTTCTTGGGGCTACAATGAGCTGAGCAGTTTAGAGGAGGACACATTACCCTCATGGCTTGCATACCTCGCGCAGAAAAGCTATTTAACTAAAGATCCGGATAAAACCTATTCCGTTACTTATCGTTTTGCTCATCTATTACAGACAGCGATAGAGCTCTCCGCTGAAGAGCTTGTCGAAGAAGATGCCCCTTATGTTGGATTATTAGCTTGGAATGGACAGTTAGGCGCTTATGATGATTTTGTGAGCGATCAGTTAAGCTTAACCTTGGGCATGGTTGGCCCGCTTGCTGGTGGTGAACTTGTACAAAGTACAGTGCATCAATTAATTGGTTCAAAGGCGCCGCAAGGTTGGGATAACCAAATTGATAATGAGTTTGCCTTTCGTTTGCAGGCACAGCGGTTATGGCGTATTTATAACCATCCGCTGGGTATTGGCGAGTATGATCTGTTAACTGGCCTTAATGGTGGCGTCGGTAATTTACGCTCTGATATCGGGGCTGGCATTGGTTTGCGTTGGGGGAGAGCGTTAGCTGATAATTTTTCATCCGCTTCGGCATTCCCCAGCAAAAAAATGAATAGTGCTAATAATAGTGTGCATGGCTGGTATCTTTTTGTGAATAGCTCCGCTTTTTATGTTGCCAATGATATTTTTATGGATGGCAATACCTTTCAAGACAGTCATAGTGTCTCTCTTATCCATCAGCAATTTGGCATCTCGGCAGGGGTTATGGTCAATCTTTATCATTGGAAAATTGTATATACACTTTTTCAGCAGAGCGCTCAGTATCAGGGGCAAAATGAGGCTTCCCGCTACGGATCCATTACTGTCTCGTATAATTTTGATTAATACCCTTGGGTAATGTAGCGGGACTGCATGGATCGGATGCGCATAAAACCTTATTCATTTTTCATAATGGTTTGCGTGCTGCCATAACCGACTGTACTTTTATCTTCTGACCTCTCGCTTCAAGCTGTCTGAGAGTATCGGCGCTCAAGCCTCTTTCTACTAACCACTGGTAATGAATACGCCGCTGCGTTCGCTTCTGTAATCAACAATATTATTCAAGGGATCATTCGCTAAAGTAAGTGACTTAAGACAATCGCACCGACTAAGCTAAAATTCACACTTTTAAGTGATAATAAGGATCAGTGAATAAGGTTAAATTGCATCGTTAAGTCTCGGGTTAAGCGGTGACTGAGGGAATTCTTGGCTGAATATTCCGTCTGTGATCAACTACTCAGTCTATAATCTAAAGAAGTGAGTTGATACTCGCGTTATATATAGCTTAATAGTGAAAGTCGATAATAAAGGGATCATATGAACAAATTAATCATTGTGTTAATAATCATATTTACTCCGCTTAGTTATGCTGAAAATGATGTAGATTTTTTTGGGGTTACGCTTGAAAATGATTTCTTTTTTAATGATGACGGACTTTATACCAATGGTCTGATTGCGACTTGGGGATATGACGATGTCGAACGCTTAGATGAGCAGGCATTGCCTGATTGGTTAGCCTATCTTGCACAGAAAAGCTATTTAAATAAACAGCAGGATAAGCGTTATGCCATTACTTACACCGTTGCTCAGCTGATACAGACGGCAATCGATGATTCAGTTGAGGAGCTTATAGCAGAAGATTCGCCGTATGTCGGTATGCTTGCTTGGGAGGGGCAATTAACCGCCTATGATCACTTAACCCTTGACCGGTTAACTTTAATTCTAGGGATGGTGGGGCCTGTTGCCAGCGCCGAGTTTACACAAACCGCTGTTCATAATGTAGTAGATGCACGAGATACGCGAGGGTGGGGTAATCAAATAGGTAATGAAGCTGTTTTTCGAGTGCAGGCGGATCGTTTATGGCGTATTTATGACAAAACGCTGGGTAATACGGAATTTGACGTGGTATCAGGTGTCAATGCTGGAATAGGTAATTTTCGCTCCGATATAGGAGCGGGGGTGGGACTGCGTTGGGGACAGGAGCTGCAGAACAGTTTTTTATCGGCCTCTGCATTTCCGATACAGAAATTAAATCGTCCCCAGCATAGTCCGAATGGCTGGTATTTTTTTGTGAATAGCGCTGCTTTTTATGTTGCCAATGATATTTTTATGAATGGTAATACCTTTCAAGACAGTCATAGTGTCTCTCTTATCCATCAGCAATTTAGCATCTCGACAGGTTTTATGGTGAATCTTTATCATTGGAGCATTGTATATACACTTTTTCAGCAGAGCGCTCAGTATCAGGGGCAAAATGAGGCTTCCCGCTACGGATCCATTACTGTCTCGTATAATTTTGATTAACCTGTTGAGGTTGATTAATAACCTTTGCTTAATGCAGACGGGCTGCGTGGATCGGATGCGCCATAGAAACCTTGTTCGTTTTTCATAATGGTTTGCGTACTGCCCATAACCGACTGTACTTTTATCTTGTGACCTTTCGCTTCAAGCAGCCGAATAGTATCGGCGCTCAAGCCTCTTTCTACCCGAATATAATCGGGTAGCCACTGGTGGTGAATCCGTACCGCTGCGCTCGCCTGCGCAATATTCATTTTATAATCGACAACATTTAATATTATCTGCAGTGTCGTCGAGATAATTCGCGAGCCACCCGGCGTACCGGTAACTAAGTAGGGGCGATTATTTTTAAGTAAGATGGTTGGGCTCATTGAACTGAGCGGGCGTTTATTCGCGGCAACCGCGTTTGCTTCACCGCCAATTAATCCATAACCATTTGGCTCGCCGGGTTTCGCTGAAAAATCATCCATTTCGTTATTAAGTAAGATCCCGGTACCCTGCGCCACGAGTCCCGAGCCATAACTGAAATTAAGTGTATAGGTATTGGATACTGCATTGCCCCATTTATCCATAATACTGAAATGGGTGGTTTGATTGCTTTCATAAGGCGCTAACTTGCCGGGGCTTACCTTATTGCTTGCTGAAGCTTTGTTGAGATCTATCTCTTTAATCAGATCTTGGGCATATTTTTTGTCAGTTAAGGCTTTGACCGGCACGTTTACAAAATCGCTATCTCCCAGATATAAACTGCGGTCTGCATAAGCGCGGCGCATGCTTTCAACCATAAGATGAATACTCTGGGCGCTATTTTGCCCCAACTCAGCCAAGGGGTAGTTCTCTAGCATATTTAGCATCTGCACTATATGTATTCCTCCAGAGGAGGGGGGCGGCATAGAGATGACCTTATAACCGCGGTAGCTACCCGTGATAGGTAAGCGTTGAATCGCCTGGTAATTTTGCAGATCGGTTTGTGAAATAAAACCACCTGCCTGTCGGACCGATTTCTCTATTTGTGAGGCGGTAAAACCGCGATAGAAACCGTCCGTCCCCAGTTCTGAAATACGCGTTAAACTAGCCGCTAACGCTTTTTGTATAAAGCGCTCTCCGGCCTGATAACTGCTGCCATCCTTTTTAAAGAATATTTCTTTGCTGCTTGGCCAGCGGCTTAAACGTGGTTTTGCTTTATTTAATGAATTGGCGAACTCCGCGCTGACAATAAAACCGGATGCAGCCAGTTTAATCGCGGGAGCTAACAGTCTCTTGCGGCTTAACGTGCCGTATTTTTCACGGGCAAGCTCGAGTCCCATTACAGTACCCGGCGTGCCGATAGCCAGGCCATGATCACGAGATAGCTGTTTTTGCACATGACCATTTTTATCTAAATACATATTTTTGGTGGCTTTAGCGGGGGCTTTTTCCCGATAATCAATGGCAATGGCGCGTTGTTCTTCGGCCAAATAAACCAACATAAAGCCACCACCACCAAGATTTCCGGCTCTGGGCAGCGTGACGGCGAGGGCGTAACCGACCGCAACGGCAGCATCAACCGCATTTCCTCCCTGTTTTAGGATATCCACACCAATTTGTGTGGCCAGCGCTTCTTGAGTTGCGACCATTGCATGCTCTGCCCAAATTGGTTGATGGATGGACATTTGGCTATAGATTGCCTGCTGCTGAGGTTTTGGCGGCGCTGTTGCGTAACTATTTGATGCGAATAAAAAGCCAGCACAACAAAGGGATAATAGGGCTTTAGTGAAAGTCATTGTTTTTTCCTTTTGGCTATCTATATAACTGATGCTCTTTAATATAGTCATTTACTGCTTCGGGAACTAAATAATCAATACTGATATTGTTTTTTAATAACTGACGAATTTCAGTGGATGAGATATCAAATTGCGTGGTGCTTTGAAAATAGATTTTACCCGATTGTAAGTTATGTAAATCATGCTTGTCGGTTGTGCTGCAGCGATCCACAACTTCCTGCACTGTACTATTAAACTGGCAATGCCATTTGGGACGCTGACTAATAATCAGATGGCAATAATTAAGTATCTCCTGCCATTGATACCAAGTATCAAAACTGATTAAAGAGTCCATCCCCATAATAAAACAGATTGGGGTTGTCGGATAAAGTGCTTTTAATTCTTTTAAGGTCTCTATGGTATAGCTGGGGGTTGCACGATTTAATTCTCTTGTGTCAATGTCGATTCTAGCTTGCTGTTGTATTGCCAGTCTGACCATTTCGCTGCGTTGTTTGGCGCTACAATGGCTGGCTGATTTGTGGGGGGCAATATGATTTGGCAGGATAAAAAGTTTCCTCAGTGATAAGGCCTCACTGATTTCCAACGCTGGGCGTAGATGCCCAAAATGGATAGGATCAAAGGTGCCCCCTAAAAATCCAAGAGCTTGCTGCTGGCTATTATTGTGCATCTATTTTTTTCTCTTGTGAAGTCAGAAAAAAGAGGCGCTGATTGCCTCAAGTTTTAACCAATTACTGTCACTGTTTTCAACTTTTATCGCTATTTCCATCGCCGCGCATTCAATAATCAGTTTCTCAAGTTGGCTGCTGTTGAAACGAGATAAAGCATCGCCTATAAGTTTCTGTTTAGCCGGCCATAGTTTTTGCTGGTTAAGCAGTTGTGCTAGCGGCGTGTGCTGATTTTGATAGCTAAGCTTAAGCAGTTTTTGAATTTCATTGGCAAGTGTTGCACTGAGTAAGAGCAGCTCGCTACCTTCTGCTTTAAGCTGCTGTAAGATCCGTGTCGCACGAGACTGATCTCCCGCTAATAAACTGTCAATCCATTGAAACAGACTGAAATGGTTGTAAGTGGTAATGCTCTGCTCTACTTGCTGCAGGGTCAGATGTTGCTTGGGAAATAATAGCGCAAGCTTTTCAAACTCTTGCTTAGCCGCTAATAAATTTCCTTCAAAATGAAGGCACAGGTAATCAACGACCTCATTACTTGCATGTAACTCTAATGTTTTAAGTCGTTGGAAAACCCACTGCGGGAAACGGTGCGCGAGGGGGGCATTGGCGCTGACAAAGATCCCTTGCTGCTCTAAGTTTTTAAACCAGACACTGCTCATTTGCTGGTTATTGAGTTTTGGCCCCTGCAATATAAGCAAGATATCGGCATTCAATAACGGCGTGATTTCACGAATAAAAGCGGTATTCTCTTTACTGGTTTTGCTGAAAGTTAGTTCGATTATTTTTTTTTCACAGAAAAGTGAGCGGCTACTAAATTCGCTGAAAATCAGATCGCTTTCAAATTTTCCATCTAGGCTAAAACTAAATTTTTCCAAATAACCTTGAGACTTGCCGACCCGCTGAATTTGCTCAACGGCTTCTAGGCAGAGCAGTGTCTCATCGCCAAAAATAAGACAGCAGCTTGGCATCTGTTGTTTGAGATGCTGCAGTAATTGCTCAGGATAAATTCGCATTATTTATTACTCGTCACTCTCTATTTTATCGATCAGATCGTTTTTTTTATTTTCCAAGCTGAGCATAGTAGTAATAATATGATCGGCAGCAATGACGCGTAGTTCTTGTGTTAACAGTTCTGCTTCCCGTGATTTAGCCAATGCTTGCGCAGGGTTTTCAAGAAAGTCCCGATACAGATTGACAGAAAAATATTGCGCTTGATAGCCTGGAGATTGGATGCTGTAACTCAAGTTATAACTTAGCTCTTGCTCTGCATTTTGTGCATTAACATAAAGAGAAATAGTACGTGATGAACGTCGTTCACTTTCTATTTTAAGCGTCGCAATATCTGACGCAGGTGAAGTGGCAAGTTTAATGCCTGAACCACGTAAACGTAGTTTTATTAAGCGTGCTAGTTCACCGTTAGGATCGCCACTTTGCAGGAAAATCTGCGGGTATTTTTCCGCAAGACCGTCATTGTGCTTTAGGTGGAAACCGCAGCCACTGATCAATAATAGAGACAGTAGCGTAAAGCATATTTTGAGGTAAAAAGCTTTTTTCAAGAGAAGGTGCATAAGCCGCCTTGTAAGTTATCTGATTTGAACCAGCAGGCGAGCAGGGTGGTTTCTACTCGCCTATATTGCCGATTAACTGCTCTTTAGTTAGCAACAATATTCAATAGTTTACCGGGTACAAAGATGATTTTACGAATCGTTTTACCTTCGGTAAATCGGTTCACATTTTCCTCCGCCATCGCCAGTGCTTGCACCGCATCTTGCTGCGCATCAGCAGGTACGGTCAGTTTACTGCGTAACTTGCCGTTAACTTGCACTATGATAAGTTTTGAATCTTCAACTAAGGCGCTTTCATCAACAATCGGCCAAGGCGCATTTAAGATCTCCTCAGATTGACCTAATGCTGCAAACAGTTCGCCTGAAATATGCGGCGTAATAGGTGAAAGAAGTTTAACCACCGCCACTAACGCTTCTTGCAAAATAGCGCGATCCTGCTCTGTTTCTGTTGCAGCTTTGGTTAATTTGTTCATTAATTCCATAACCGATGCAATGGCGGTATTAAACGTTTGGCGGCGGCCGATATCATCGGTCACTTTAGCAATCGTTTTATGCAGTTCACGACGCAGTGCTTTTTGCTGCTGCGTTTGTGATTGAAGATCTAAATCGCTAACTGTGCCTAATGCCACGTGGTCAAATGCGACTTTCCATAAACGTTTTAAGAAACGCAGTGATCCTTCAAGGGCAGAGTCTGACCATTCCAGCGTCTGATCGGCAGGTGCTGCAAACATCATAAACAGACGTACACTGTCTGCGCCGTACTTATCGATCATCAGTTGTGGGTCGATACCGTTATTTTTAGACTTAGACATTTTACTCATGCCGTCATAAATAACTGTTTGCCCCTCTTTCGTTTTAGCGGCAATAACTTTGCCTTTTTCATCCGTTTCGGTATCAACATCAGCGGGTGAAACCCAGACTTTGCCGCCTTTCGCATCTTCATAATAATAGGCGTCAGCTAATACCATACCTTGAGTAAGCAGCTTTTTATACGGTTCATCACAGTTAACTAAACCGAAATCACGTAACAATTTATGGAAAAAACGTGAGTATAAAAGATGCAGAATGGCATGTTCAATACCGCCTATATACTGATCAACCGGCAGCCAGTAATTCGCTTTCTCCGGATCCAGCATTTTGTCGTCGCTTTGCGGTGAGCAGTAACGCGCGTAGTACCAACTTGACTCCATAAATGTATCAAAAGTATCGGTTTCGTGTGTTGCCGGCTGACCCTTATAAGTGGTTTTTGCCCACTCTGGATCCGCTTTAATAGGAGAGATAATACCGTTCATCTGCACATCTTCAGGGAGAATGACCGGCAGTTGATCTTCTGGGACTGGCACAACAGAACCGTCTTCCAGATTAAGCATAGGGATCGGTGAACCCCAGTAACGCTGGCGTGAAACACCCCAGTCACGTAGACGGAAGTTAACCTGCCGTTTGCCTTTATTTTCACTGACTAATTTTGCTTCCACCGCAGAAAATGCCGCGTTGAAATCTAAGCCATCAAAATCCCCCGAATCAAAACAAACTCCTTTTTCAGTGTAAGCTTCAACAGAGACATCAACATCAACATCAGCGGGTTTAATAACGGCTTTAATATCTAAGCCATACTCTTTAGCAAACTCATAATCACGCTGATCATGTGCAGGCACAGACATCACCGCGCCAGAGCCGTAACCCATTAATACAAAGTTAGCTGTCCAGATTGGCACTTCTAAACCGCTAATAGGGTGAATTGCTTTAAGGCCTGTATCGACACCTTCTTTTGCCATGGTCGCAATTTCAGCTTCTGCTAATTTCACGTTTTTACATTTTTCACAAAATGCGGCCAGCGCCGGATTATTTTTGGCCGCGGCCAGTGCTAACGGGTGCTGTGCGGCAACCGCTACATAGGTTACCCCCATCACAGTGTCTGGGCGTGTTGTGTAAACAGAGAATGACTCGTCGCTAGCGCTTACTTTAAAGTCCATCTCGATACCTTCCGAGCGGCCGATCCAGTTGCGCTGCATAGTGCGTACTTGCTCTGGCCATTCATCAAGCTTATCTAAATCGTCTAACAACTCTTGTGCATAGGCGGTTATTTTAATAAACCACTGTGGAATCTCTTTCTGCTCAACAAGCGCGCCACTGCGCCAACCGCGTCCATCAATAACTTGTTCATTGGCTAGAACAGTCTGGTCAACCGGATCCCAGTTAACGGTTGCCATTTTTTTGTAAACCAGATCTTTTTCCACAAGTTTAGTGAAAAACCATTGTTCCCAACGGTAATATTCAGGTTGGCAAGTGGCCAGTTCGCGGCTCCAGTCGTAGCCAAAACCTAACTGTTTAAGCTGGGTTTTCATATAAGCAATATTATCGTAAGTCCAGCTTGCTGGTGCTGTGTGGTTTTTAATCGCAGCATTTTCAGCAGGAAGACCAAATGCATCCCAGCCCATAGGCTGCATTACATTTTTTCCCAGCATACGTTGATAACGGGAAACTACATCGCCTATAGTGTAATTACGTACGTGACCCATATGCAGTTTGCCACTTGGGTAAGGGAACATTGACAGGCAGTAATATTTTTCTTTAGATGGGTCTTCTGTGGCTTTAAATGACTGGTTTTCATCCCAGTATGTTTGGAATTTGTTTTCAATCTCTTTAGGATTATATAACTCTTGCATATTGTGTCTGCCTAGCAATAATAAATGAAATAATAAATAAGGCGTTAGGATACAGGAGCAAGGCCTCTGCAACAATAAATACGACTAATAAGGCGGTTTTTCCTTATCATTGCAGTAATAAACAGGATGAATTGTTAAAAATGTATGATTTATGCATAACTTTTATGAGAGGCGTCAAAATATAGTCAGCGATATCTGTGTTGAATAATTATTTGATAGAAAATCAACAAGCAGTACAATTATGTGAGTCGTGTTGTTTGTTCAAATTATTGGGAGGTTTGAATGACTAACAAAATGAAAGCGTTGCTGCTCGATAAAGATGAACTGGAGTTTTTGTCAAAACTGCTTTTGCATGATGAGGGGACTGATTCTAAAAAACTGGAGTATAATCTCAGCTCCTCTTTCGAAGGAGAATCGCTACTTTTTCAATTAGCTTGTGATCATGATTTGCAGCTTGTGGCTAATTATGGCAATCATCATATTGTCTTTCCTGTGCAAATAGAAACGGGTGATTTTGCAAATTTGAAGATGACGTTAAAAGCTGCTGAAATTTTTGAAATTGGCAGTAAGCTGCGTTCATGGCGTCTTATCCCTAATAATAAAAATATTCATTTAATTAATGAAGCGGGGGAAGAGTCTCAATTTCAAATTAAAGACGTTTCAGCTTCCGGTATCTCTTTTTTAATGGGGGATTTTACACAAGCAGATTTTCCTGCTGTGCTTGATAATGTTTTTCTACTGCTTCCCAATCGCAAAAGGTTAGCTATTTCAGGTTTGCAAATCAGTCGGGTAGATGAGGAAGTAGTAGCATATTCATTATCAACAACTGATGAAGGCGTGTTAGCCGCATTACATGAATATTTGTTTGAATGCCATACACAACAATATGAGTAAGCCTAAGCGCAGTAATCCCTGTAAGATTTATCTTGCCCTCTTTTTTTTGATGGTTATTTAAACGCATTGTTGTTTTTATCGGCAAGCAGTTTATTTTTATTAAAATATTCTTTACAAATCAAATCAATAATCGCTATTATCCACCTGTTCCGGAGGGGTGGCAGAGCGGCTGAATGCACTGGTCTTGAAAACCAGCGAGGGTTTATAGCTCTCCGAGAGTTCAAATCTCTCCTCCTCCGCCACATTTAAAAAACCACTCTCGTAGTGGTTTTTTTCGTTATAAAGATTAATAATAGGAGTTTAGCGCGAGATTCAAATCTCTCCAGCTTTAACTCGGCCACATTTAAAAACCCACTCTCGTAGTGGGTTTTTTCGTTATAAAGCTTAATGACGAAAGTTTAGCGTAAGATTCAAATCTCTCCAGCCTTAACTAAGCCACATTTTAAAAGGCTTCTCATATGAGAAGCCTTTTTTCGTTATAAATATTAATAATAGGAGTTTAGCGCGAGATTCAAATCTCTCCAGCCCTTAACTCGGCCACATTTAAAAACCCACTCTCGTAGTGGTTTTTTTCGTTATAAAGATTAAGAATAGGAGTTTAGCGTAAGATTCAAATCTCTCCAGCCCTTAACTCGGCCACATTTAAAAACCCACTCTCGTAGTGGGTTTTTTCGTTATAAAGCTTAATGACGAAAGTTTAGCGTAAGATTCAAATCTCTCCAGCCTTAACTCGGCCACATTTTAAAACCCACTCTCGTAGTGGGTTTTTTCGTTATAAAGCTTAATCCCACTCTGGCATTTCTTTTAGATCTATTCGATTAAATACACTGTGCATACTATCTGTGGTTCTCGCCTAACCTATTTTTTATTAATGGCGGTTACTGTACAAGTCACTTACTCAATCAGTCTTATTTCTTGGTGTTTATTTGTGCAAGTTGCGGGATTTATCGTCAAACAGTTTTTTTTATGGATTTGCCCTTTACAAATTGAACCAATGTTCGCTATTATCACTTCGTTCCGGAGGGGTGGCAGAGCGGCTGAATGCACTGGTCTTGAAAACCAGCGAGGGTTTATAGCTCTCCGAGAGTTCAAATCTCTCCTCCTCCGCCACATTTTAAAAGGCTTCTCATATGAGAAGCCTTTTTTCGTTATAAAGATTAATAATAGGAGTTTAGCGCGAGATTCAAATCTCTCCAGCTCTTAACTCGGCCACATTTTAAAACCCACTCTCGTAGTGGTTTTTTTCGTTATAAAGATTAATAATAGGAGTTTAGCGCGAGATTCAAATCTCTCCAGCTCTTAACTCGGCCACATTTTAAAACCCACTCTCGTAGTGGTTTTTTTCGTTATAAAGCTTAATAACGAGAGTTTAGCGCGAGATTCAAATCTCTCCAGCTTTTAACTCGGCCACATTTTAAAACCCACTCTCGTAGTGGTTTTTTTCGTTATAAAGATTAATAATAGGAGTTTAGCGCGAGATTCAAATCTCTCCAGCTCTTAACTAGGCCTTTTTTTGTTATAAATAAGTAAGTTATCCCTTCTTCTATATAGATATTTGTACACTTCTGTTTTCAACACTATTATTACCACTGTTGATCCTAATTGCGCATTGAGTTTTAATATGGACTCATTTACATAATTGTTAACTAACGCATAGAGTGATGTTTTTTGATTATGTAAAACGTTACTTTTTAGATAATATCAGCCCATTATAAACTGTGATCGTTTTAATTTGATGTGTAAGCTGTGTACTTAGACATTTACGGAGAAATTTTTGTGATAAATATCCTGTTGGTCGATGACCATGAATTAGTTCGTACAGGGATTCGCCGTATCATTGATGATGTTCGAGGCATGAAAGTTATTGGAGAGGCGCAAAGTGGTGAAGAGGCGGTAAAATGGTGCCGTAGTAATACTCCAGATGTGGTACTGATGGATATTAATATGCCCGGTATCGGCGGTTTAGATGCAATGCACCGGATTTTACGCATCAATGAAGGTATAAAAATCATTATGTTAACTATGCATACTGAGAACCCTTTCCCATCCAAAGTGATGCAGGCTGGTGCGTCTGGTTACTTAAGTAAAGGCGCTGCGCCTGATGAAGTGCTGAGTGCGATTCGTTCGGTTAATTCAGGGCAACGTTATTTAGCGCCGGAAATAGCTCAAAAAATGGCGCTTTCACAGATATCCCCCACAACTGAAGATCCCTTTAGTGTACTTTCCGAAAGGGAGTTACAAATTATGATGATGATAACAAAAGGGCAGCGTGTTGTTGATATCTCTGAACAACTTAGCCTGAGCCCGAAAACGATCAATAGTTATCGTTATCGCTTATTTGAAAAATTGGGTGTGAAAGGCGATGTTGAATTGACGCATTTAGCCATTCGTTATGGCATGCTTGATGCCGACACTTTGTAATATTTTGCACAACCCTGGTAATATTTTACATAAGCACAATGAGGCGTCTGCGGGTGTCTTTCTTATATGAATTTATTTTCAGCAACAGAGTTTTTAAAAACCGTCAGCAGTGAACCTGGCGTTTACCGTATGTTTAATGATCAGCATACGGTGATCTATGTAGGCAAGGCAAAAAATTTAAAAAAACGTCTTAGCAGTTATTTCAATCTTACCCAAAAGCACCCTAAAACATTGGCTCTGGTAAGTCATATTGCAAATATTGAAGTCACGATCACCTTTAGTGAAACCGAAGCGTTGATTTTAGAGCACAACTTCATTAAACAATACAAGCCTAAATACAATGTGTTATTACGCGATGACAAATCCTATCCCTATCTTTTCTTAAGCAATCATAAACATCCGCAATTAACATTGGTGCGCGCGCAAAACAGAAAACGAAAAGGTACCTATTTTGGTCCTTATCCAAGTGGTGGCGCTGTGCGTGAAAGTTTGCATCTTATGCAGAAGCTTTTTCCAATCAGGCAGTGTGAAGACAGTTATTACAGTAATCGCTCACGGCCCTGCCTGCAGTATCAGCTTAAACGCTGCCTGGGACCCTGTGTAAATGCGATGGCTGAAGAGGAATATAAACATCAGGTTGAACTCGCCACTGAATTTTTACAAGGTAAAAGCCAAAGTGTGATCAGCCAGTTGGTTGATGAAATGGAGAGTGCAAGTCAGTTGCTTGAATTTGAAAAAGCGGCTTTGCGTCGCGATCAAATTCAATCCCTAAAAAAAGTACAGGAGCAGCAATGGGTAAGTGGTGAAATTGAACAGCTTGATGCAATTGGATTTGTTTATGAGCATGGCATCGCCAGTATCCATCTGCTTTTTGTTAGACAAAACAGAATTTTAGGCAGTCGTAATTATTTTCCGAAGGTGCCTAAAAATTCCAGTAAAGATGAAGTGTTAAGCGCTTTTTTAAGTCAGTT
>NZ_JBLIEK010000049.1:0-25608 GCF_047632995.1 Psychromonas sp. | reverse complement strand
AGTTATAGTTGTTTATTGAATGTTAAATGTTGTGACACCTGATAAAATGATCCTTAGCTATTTCTGTTATAGCAGGAAAGCTGTCGCTACATTTATCTAAAACACGCGGACAGCGTGCTGCAAATGGACAACCTATAGAATCAGGCTTCCACAAGGGTATCTCACCTTTTTTGGCATCTAACTCACGACGACCATGTCTTCCCGCTTCAGGAACAGCTGATAGCAGTAGTTGTGTGTACGGATGCTGAGGAGTTTGTGTGACTCTATCGCTAGCGCCCCACTCAACCATATGGCCAACGTACATAACCGCTGTTTTTTCTGCAAAATATCTTGCCGTGGCGATATCATGAGTAATATACATAAATGAAATGCCATGCTTATCTTTTAAATCAGCCATTAAATTCAAAATACCCAAGCGAACAGACACGTCCAGCATTGATATCGGTTCATCGGCTAAGATAACTTCCGGATCAACGGCTAATGCACGGGCAATAGCTACACGTTGCCTTTGGCCGCCACTTAATTCATACGGATATTTCTCAGCCGTCTCAACGGCAGGAAGCAAACCAACCAACTCAAGAAGTTCATATACCAACTTGGTAATCGTGTCTTTATTTGCGCGTTTATGAATAAGTAAAGGACGTGCGATATGATGAAATACATCATGCACCGGGTTCAATGAACCAAACGGGTCTTGAAAAATCATTTGTACCTGGCGTGCATACTCTAATCTACCGTGCTTTTTAACGAATTCCTCTATAGGCAACCCTTTAAAGATGATATCACCTGAAGTGTTATCATAAATACGCGACAAAATTCGTGCACCCGTGCTCTTACCTGAACCTGACTCACCTACGATTGCCAGGGCTTCGCCTTTACATAAGTCAAACGAAACTTCGTTAACCGCACGCATAAAATTCTTTTTATTATGGGACTGACCAATTGGAAAGTCTTTTACCAAATTTCTAACTGAAAGCACTACTTCAGGATTATTGTTCGTATCCATCATTAATTCCTTAAATATTATGACACGCTACTTTGTAACCAGCATTTCGCTCGAGTAATTTTGGCTCATCTTTAACGCATATTTCAGTACAGTCATTACAGCGAGGATTAAAATTACAACCTTTAGGCAAGCGCAACAGATCGACAGGATCACCAGGGATACCGTAAAGACGGGTTTTTGGACCATGTATTGTCGGAAATGATGAAATCAACCCTTTGGTATATGGATGAGATGGCTTAGAAAATACTGTTTTGGCATCGCCAAGTTCAATCATCTTACCGGCATACATCACACCAATGCGATCGGCTATTTCTCCCATTAAACTTAAATCATGGCTGATAAATAAAATTGAGAATCCAAATTTTTCTTTTAAATCATATAATTCATTTAAAATTTCACGCTCTACCACCACATCTAATGCAGTAGTCGGCTCATCCATAATAATAAGTTTAGGCTCTAGCGCTAAGGCAATAGCAATAACGACACGCTGTCTCATTCCGCCACTAAGTTGATGCGCAAAACTCTGCAGACGATCACCATGCATACCAACAATGTTCAGCAATTCAACCGCTTTTTTATTCGCTTCTTTGAGACTGATTCGTTTGTGGGCCATAATTACATCGGTAACCTGCTCGCCAATGGTAATGACCGGGTTTAATGAGTTCATTGCACTTTGAAAGACGATTGAAACATCGTTCCAACGAAAATCACGTAACTCTTTATCAGACATTTTTAATACATCACGTCCTTCATAAAGAATCTGGCCTTCAGATATTAGCGCAGGTGCTTTATGCAGACGGGCAATAGCGAACGCCAATGTACTTTTCCCACAACCTGATTCCCCTGCGATACCAACCGTTTCACCAGGTGCAATCGTTAAACTCACATGATCAACAGCTCGTGCGATCCCATTCGGAGAAACATAATCAACACACAGGTTATTTATTTCTAAAAGTGCTTTTTTCATACCAGACCTCTACGTTTCTGTGTTTCTTTATTCATTTTTTTCCACAATTTCAGATGCGGACCTGTTTTAAGTTTTGGATTACTGACCTGATCGATTGCCATATTGATTAGTGCTAACGCACCACCCGTTAACGCTAAAGCGATAGCTGGAACCAGCATTTCCCACCATGCACCTGTATACAAAGAAGAAGATACTTGTGCCCAATAGAGCATTGATCCCCAGCTGACTTCAGTTGCATCACCTAAACCAAGAAAACCTAGCGCAGCTTCAGCGCCCATTGCGTATATAACAGTACCAAGAAAACCACCAAATACAATCGACACTAAATTAGGCAGAATTTCCACAAGAATAATGCGAATTTTAGACTCCCCCATCACTTCCGCAGCAATAATGAATTCATTGTTTCTAAGCGCTAGGGTTTGCGAGCGAATAACCCTTGCCCCCCAAGGCCATGCGGTGACCCCAAGTAATATCGTTATCACGAAAGAGCCGACCTGTCCTAAAAAGGCAGCCAGTACAATCAGTAAGGGAAGCTGCGGAAAAACCAAGAAAACATTAGTGATAAAGTTCATCCATTCATCAACTTTGCCGCCCAGATAACCCGAGGTAACCCCTACCGCAATAGCTAGGCTCATTGCAATAAGACCAGCAAAAAGGGCAACAGACAATGTCTTTCTCCCGCCATTAAGTACCTGGCTGAAAACATCACGTCCGCTTCGCGTTGAGCCTAAAACATGTTCAGCACTCGGCGCTTCATGCGGTCTTGCGACACGATCCTGAGGATCATAACTGCTAAGCAAAGGTGCGAATAAAGCACCAAGTACTATAACAGTTATTAAAAACACACCAATAATAGCTGGCGGATTACCATGAAAAAAAGCTTTAGTTTTTTTTATTGCTGATTGACATTTTTTTCTAAATTCACTGTGCTGAATATTTGCAGATGCTTTATCATCTGCAGTAATTGAACCATTCATAATTAACACCTTATTTTGAAATCCGAGGGTCAAGCCATACATAAAGTAGATCTGCTACAAAATTTGCAGTTAATACCGCAGACACAAGAATCAGTAGAATCGCTTGAATGAGTGGATAATCACGCGCCATAATACCTTTCAGTAAAATATTTCCCAAACCTTGGTAGTTAAACACCACCTCGGTCATAATTGCACCGGCAAAAGAGAAACCAATCGCCATCGCAATTGCAGTTGCAACGGGTAATATTGCATTTCGACCTGCGTAACGATACATCACTCGGAAACTGCTTAATCCTTTTGCTTCAGCCATGGTCACATAATCTTCGCCAAGAACATTGATCATTGCATTACGCATATTGAAGACCCACGTTGCGATACCAACAATAATCATTGACCCCATCGGTAAAACAGCATGTTTGGCAACACTACTTATAAATTCTAAAGAAAAGCCAATATCTACAGATGGATCATAGGTATAGGACAGTGGTAAAAGCTCAAGCTGAAGTCCAAAAAAGAAAAAGAGTAAAAGAGCCGTTACTATGTAAGGGAAATTACTAAGAAAAGCCAGTACGGGCGGTACAACTTGTCCGAATATGCCTTCGCGACGATATGAAGCATAAGTTCCGATACTAACCCCTATAATTAATGCAACAATTAATGAGCCTAATGCTAAAAACATGGTCCACGGCAGTGCCATGCCAATAACGTCCATCACATTAACGGGAAACATTAAGACCGAAGGCCCTAAGTCAAGCGTGAAAACACTTTGCATATAAGCAAAATATTGTTCAAATACATTCCCCTCCACAAAACCATACATCTCTCTCACCGCATCCATCTGAGCAAGATCCATTTTCCCCTGTGCAGCTGAAAACAAGGCATCGATAGGATCACCTGGCATCATTCGCGGTAGTGCAAAGTTAAATGATATCGCGATAAGAAAAGCGGTGAAATAAAAACTAAGTCGACGTAATATAAAACTCATAAATTTTTCCTGCAGTTTTAAAGAGCCGCAAAGCGGCTCTTTTGATTGAACAAATTACTTAAGGTGTAGATTGTTGATGATCAAGTTACGTTTACCACCATCATACCAAACAGGCTGAACGTATGGATTTTCTTTAGTAGGCCAGCCAACTAACTTCGCAGTACTATATTGGAACCAAGTGGCATTTGAGAACAATGGAATAAACGGCATTTTTTCAGCAGTAAATTCTTGCAACTCGTCGAGTATAGCTTGTTGTTTTTCAAGATTATTAGTCAGACCAAAGCTATTAATCAAGGCATCTATCTTAGGTGAATGTACACCGTGCCCTGCATGCCAGCTTTTACCAATCTGTGAGGTTAAGAAATAGGTCTGATACGCTTCAATCGGATTTGTCGCAACCTTTGACCAGTTAATTGACATTTTGTATTCGCCGTCTTTTAACGCGCTATCATAAACAGACCAATCGACAGTTTTGATGTTCGCTTTGATACCAACTTCTTCATAATACTCAGTTACCATCTGCACGACTTGAATCCAATCGGTCCAGCCATTAACAACATTAATATCAAACTCAATGTTCTTACCAGCCATTTCCCTGAAACCATCACCATCAGTATCTTTATAGCCAGCACTGTCTAATAACTGTTTCGCCTTTTCAGGGGCATATGTTGTGAGATCTTTATATTTAGCAGTGACTGCCTTACTAATATATGGACCGTAAAGTTCAGCAATACCGCCGGCATTAAAGTTAGCTGTTGGATAGCCGTAAGCCGCAACATCAACGATCTCTTGGCGATCTAGTGCCATTGATAACGCTTTACGCACATCTAGATTATCAAAAGGTGCTGCTTTGGTGTTTACATAAAGGTGGATGGCATCATTAGCTGGATACCAGAAATGGTTATTTGCAGGATCAGCCGCCACAAATGTATTCTCAACATCAGCAATAAAGTTAGAGCCCCAATCGATTTCACCTTTCATCAATGCAGGTTGAACTTGTGAGTTATCGTTATATGAACGGTATGTTATACAGTCAATATAAGGACGATTAGGCAGATAGTAATTTTTATTACGACAAAGTTCCATCTGTTGCGGTTTCAAGTAGCTAACAACTGTCATTGGGCCGCTGCCTACTGGATTAGGATTCGTAAAGGTTGGTAGATCTTTAACAGCCACTTTAGACCAGATATGTTCTGGTAAAATATGGTATGCAGGTAGTCCCCAAATAAACGTTGAATCTGCAGTATTTAATTTAAAGACAACGGTCGTAGCATCAGTCGCTGTTACGCTTGCTAGATTACCAGATGTCCAAATAGCTTTACCGTCGAATGCAGGCGCATCTTTAGTCATTAAAAAACTAAATGCCACATCTTTTGCAGTTAAGGGTTTTCCATCAGACCACTCTAAGCCATCACGTAATTTAACAGTTATTGTTTTCAGATCAGTAGAATACTCTGCAGATTTTGCTAAGCGGTATTCCGTTTTCCCTGTCATGTTATTAAATACCATTAACGGTTCATACATCACGCCTTCAAATAATCCATTACTTGTATATGGATTGAAATTTTCAACAAAACCAGTATTAATGATAGGTACAACTAATGTACCTCCCTGTTTAATATCTTTAGCTAAAACAGCATTTGAAGACATTAATAAGCTACATATAACTGAAGCTAAAACCTTTTTACTATGCATTAAATAATCCTTTTAATTTTAAGAAATTTAAGAGAAGGCGATCACTCATCTTATTTTAAATAAGGCGAAGCTATAAATATAGCTGGCTTATAACCTCACAACAAAAGAAAGCGCTTTCTTTTGGGGATATTATGCTACGAAAACGACCTGATCAAGGTGATTATTAGTAAATCTTTACCTTGATCACACTTAAATAAATCCCGTGTACTTTCAATGGGATCTTTATAGGGGAATTGGGATAAAAGATGACTGGAGAAGGCTCTTAGCACATAACGAATATTGATATGTACTAAGGGATATGAATATAACCTTATAAAGTTAAATAACCACGGTCTGAATAGATCTTGCAGGCATGCAGATATAACAGCCCTTATCTATATTATGGAGCGCGTAAGTCAAACTTTGTTCTGAATTGTTACATACAATCACGACCTTTTCACCGTTCGGATTAATAAAGCCAGTGGCTTCAATAATATCTGTTGTGGTGCACACCGCGATCCGTTTTGCCCCTTTCTGTATGAATTTAGAGAAATGACCGAAGTAATAATAAGAAGGATTAATAATGACTTGGTCATTAATTGTATCTGCAATAATAGGCGCACTGCAGAGGTTATTAACATGGTTTGGCCCTCCCGTCTCATCAAGAAAGAGGTTCCAGTCACACCAAGCGGATGTATTATGGTTCAAATCATTAATCATCGAGTGTGCATAACGTTCACCCACATTCCAATCACCAATATGCGGTCCATTTTCTTGACAGCCCTCGGTAAACCAGATTTTTTTATCCGGGTAAATATCATTAATCAATTTCAGATTCTGATAGTT
This sequence comes from Psychromonas sp., assembly GCF_047632995.1. Taxonomy (GTDB): domain Bacteria; phylum Pseudomonadota; class Gammaproteobacteria; order Enterobacterales; family Psychromonadaceae; genus Psychromonas. The sequence goes on along the minus strand of NZ_JBLIEK010000049.1, from coordinate 19,153 downwards.
ATCACCCATATACCAATGAATACCGATACCATAAACATACTTTGAAGCCTCTGTATCGTCGAACATTTTTTGAGCCCTGTCATAGGCTTCATCACGATTATGATCCCAGCAGACTAATTTAATATGCCCTAATCCCTCTTTTTCCAAGGTGGGTCCAAGATAATCACGGACAAAATCACGTTCCTCTTCTGAGGTATATATACATGAATCCCAGATCTGCGTTGCCGCTGGCTCATTCTGGATTGTAAGTGCAGATATAATGACTCCTTCAGCCTCCATAGCTTTAATATATTTACAATAATAAAGTGCCCATGCCTGGCGATACTTATCTTTTAATTTCCCGCCATGATTCATCTGCTCATTCGTTTTCATCCATGCTGGCGGACTCCATGGAGAAGAAAAAAGGGTTATCTGTTGATCTGATAGTTTTTTAGCCCATTCAATCATAGGAATTATCTGCTGTTTATCGCGATCCAGATTAAAATCATTCAGCTCAGCGTCTTCAGTTTCACAGCATGCCCAATTTTCTAACGAAAAATCACAGCTGTTAATATGAGTTCGGCAAAAATTATAACCAATACCTTTGGTTGGATGGAAATATGCCTCCATCATCTTTTTCTGGCTTTCCGGGCCCATTCTATTGAGCACATCTGCTGCAGATTCGGTAAAAGCACCACCGAACCCCTCCCATTCCTGAAACGTTTTCGAATGGTCCATATAGACCTTATGTAATTCACCCGCATCTGTATAGGTCGTTGTATCCTCTTCTTCATAACCTTTATGCAGATCTTCCATATCAGATTCGCTTAAAAGAAAATCACTATCTTTAACTGTTTGGTATAATTTCATTAGATCTCCAATAATCTATTCAAAAGCAATTTAAAGCAGAGAGTTTAAAGTATCAATTGGCCAAAACAAAAAAAGAAAGCGCTTACAAAGAGGTTGATCACACTTTATATGAAACTATATTCATACAAAAACGGGAGATTGATTTTACTGAGTGTTTAACATTTCGCTAGCATATAGACTATTTGGGTGATAACTCTGCGTTACGCGGAATAATTAACAAAATGAGTTTAAAACAAGATGAAAATGTAAAAGATAAATAGCAGTATGATTGGGTATAATAAATGCGGTTTGAATATGATCTTTTTTAAAAAAATGGTGTAATGCTTGCGGCTAAAGATGGTGGGCGATACTGGGCTTGAACCAGTGACCCCCGCCTTGTAAGGGCGGTGCTCTCCCAACTGAGCTAATCGCCCATCTTTAAGTTGGTTTAATTTATTTTACTTCTAATTAAAAAGAAGTCTAAAGGCATCGAGCTGTGCTCTCCGCAAAACGGCACTAATCGCCCATCTTTAGTTGGTTTAATTTATTTTTCTTCTAATTATAAAGAAGGTTAAAAATGTCGACGGTGAACTCCGCAAAACGGCACTAATCGTCCATCTTTAATTTGCATTAATTCGTTTTACTTCTGAATAACGAAGCTAAAGATGGTGGGCGATACTGGGCTTGAACCAGTGACCCCCGCCTTGTAAGGGCGGTGCTCTCCCAACTGAGCTAATCGCCCATCTTTAAGTTTTTTAATCTATTTTACTTCTAATTAAAAAGAAGTCTAAAGGCATCGAGCTGTGCTCTCCGCAAAACGGCACTAATCGCCCATCTTTAGTTGGTTTAATTTATTTTTCTTCTAATTATAAAGAAGGTTAAAAATGTCGACTGTGATCTCCGTAAAACGGCACTAATCGTCCATCTTTAAGTTGCTTTAATTCGTTTTACTTCTGAATAACGAAGCTAAAGATGGTGGGCGATACTGGGCTTGAACCAGTGACCCCCGCCTTGTAAGGGCGGTGCTCTCCCAACTGAGCTAATCGCCCATCTTTAGTTGGTTTAATTTATTTTTCTTCTAATTATAAAGAAGGTTAAAATGTCGACTGTGATCTCCGAAAAACGGCACTAATCGTCCATCTTTAATTCGTTTTACTTCTGAATAACGAAGCTAAAGATGGTGGGCGATACTGGGCTTGAACCAGTGACCCCCGCCTTGTAAGGGCGGTGCTCTCCCAACTGAGCTAATCGCCCATCTTTAGTTGGATATTTCAGTTTTACTTCCTGATTGAAGCTTAAAGGCATCGAGCAAGCTCGAAGCATAACGACACTAATCAGCCATGTCGTTTGTGCAGCGTATTATAGGGAACGCCTTTTTTCAGTCAAGCCATTTTTATAATAAACATCGTCTTTTATGGTCAACTGCTCAAAGGGTAAACAATGTTGGTAAGTTTTCACACCAAACTTACATTTTTATATGGCTATAAAAACGATAAAAATAAAATAGTTAATGTAATTACAATGGTATTCGTTAAAATACGCGCATTATTTCTAAGATTAAATATAAAGGATACCTCTTGATGACAGTTAAAACGCGTTTTGCCCCTAGCCCGACCGGCTTTTTACACGTTGGTGGCGCTCGTACTGCGCTTTACTCTTGGTTATACGCTAAAAGCCAAGGCGGTAAGTTTATATTACGTATCGAAGATACGGATATCGAGCGTTCCACCCAAGAAGCCGTTGATGCTATTTTAGAAGGCATGACATGGATGGGATTGACTTGGGATGAAGGTCCTTATTATCAGACTAAACGCTTCGATCGTTATAAAGAGATAATCGCAAAGATGCTTGCTGATGGTACAGCGTACAAGTGTTACTGCTCAAAAGAACGGGTGAATGAATTGCGTGAAGCGCAAGAGAAAGCAGGTGAAGCTGCGCGTTATGACGGAAAGTGTCGTGATTTGGCTCCACTTGAAACTGATGCGCCTTATGTTATCCGTTTCAAAAACCCCAAAGAAGGCTCTGTTAAGTTTGACGATCATGTGCGTAATCATATCGAAGTTTCTAATAGTGAATTAGATGATTTAATTATTCAACGTACTGATGGTACGCCGACTTATAATTTTTGTGTGGTTGTTGATGACTGGGATATGGGGATCACACATGTCGTTCGTGGTGAAGATCATATTAATAATACACCGCGTCAAATCAATATTCTTAAAGCGTTAAATGCTCCTCTGCCAGAATACGCACATGTGGCGATGATTTTAGGTGATGATGGTGCGAAGCTTTCTAAACGTCATGGTGCAGTCTCAGTTATGCAATTTCGTGATGAAGGTTACCTACCTGAAGCGCTTAAAAACTACTTAGTCCGTTTAGGCTGGTCACATGGCGATCAAGAGATTTTCTCTGAGCAAGAGATGATTGATCTGTTTTCATTAGATGCAATTAACAAAGCACCGTCTGCGTTTAATACGGACAAATTGGTTTGGTTAAATCAGCATTATATCAAAACACTGGATCCTGCTTATGTAGCAGAACACCTTGCATGGCACATGGCTAATCAAAAAATAGATATGAGTAACGGCCCTAGCCTGCCTGAAATTGTTAGCGCACTTTCTGAGCGAGCTAAGACATTGGTTGAATTAGCATCTTCTAGTCGCTACTTCTTTGAAGAATACGAAAATTTTGATGCTGCGGCAGCTAAAAAGCACCTTCGCCCAGTAGCTAAAGAGGCGCTTGCGCTGGTTCAGCAGAAACTGCAAGAAACGGATGACTGGTCAGAGCAAACACTTCATCAGGTGATCAATGATACAGCTGATGAGTTAGAAGTGGGTATGGGTAAAGTTGGTATGCCTCTGCGTGTCGCTATTACAGGTGCAGGCCAATCTCCGTCGCTAGATGTTACGCTGCATCTGATTGGTAAAGAGAGAAGTATTGCACGCATTACTCGCGCATTAGAATTTATTACAGCACGTGAACTAGCGCAATAAATTGAATAATTAGTACATTTTGTTAATTCATTGAATTGACAAATAAAAACAGGGCGCATATGATGCGCTCTGTTAATTTTACAAATACAATCCCAACCCAATTATGGGGCTATAGCTCAGCTGGGAGAGCGCGACGCTGGCAGCGTTGAGGTCTGCGGTTCGATCCCGCATAGCTCCACCATTTTTATGGTTAAATAATATTTTCATATCAATAAAACTTCAGTAGCAAGCATTACAGCCTCCGAGAATTCAACAAGATAAATGGCCCTTCTGCTTTATAAAACAGATCAAAAAAAAGCCCGATCAGAAATTGACTCGGGCTTTTTTTTACGCTGCTTAATTTTTTATTAGAATATTATTTGTAATGTCTTTTCCTCGAAGTATTGCGCGACTGAGATTAAATCCGCCTCGTCGACAGCCTCAGTGCTAACTGTGATACTTTTATCTTCCATCAATAGATTTAATGTACTGTTATTATTAGTTAATTCGCCATCATTGAATTCTGTCAGCGTTAAATGTAATTTAATGCGGCCCTCTTCTTGGTTGTGTTTAATCAGCTGGATATCGGTTAAACAACAATCTGTGAAATGCAGTTTAATTTTGTTTAACGGCAACTGTTCATGAGCTCCAATATCCAATTGAGCGTCAGCACGATCTGTACGTATTAAACCGTTTTGGTTTACCCAAGAGGTCAAGGTACTTTGCAAGTTACAATTGTAAAGCTCTACATAGGATGAATTACAAATTTCCAGCGTCCCTTCACAAGTAGATAAATAATCTAAACTGCTGTTTTCTTTATCTTTTAAACGTTTAACATAAGTATAAAACTTAAGCATTGTCTGGTAATTAATGACATCTGTTTTCTGTGCCGATAGCGGAGGATGAGCTTTAAACATATCCGCGAGCGTTTTTTCTATGCGTTGATTTAACTCATCACTGTTTTCCAGCAAAGCGATATCAATCGAGCATAACGGTTGCTCGTCAGAAAAATTAAGATCCTCAACTATCTGATAGTAGGCTTTTAACTCCTTAAACTGCATCTCCATTAAGATCACTCCTTCAATCGCCATGCCCAGCTCTTTAACTGTGATATCGTGACGTGATAGATAGTGACTAAATTGATCGGCAGCGCTTATATGTTGAATCTTAATCAGATGCGACGCCCCCGTTTTTTCAACATTAAAGATAATCTGCGGATCCAGTCCATCATTTTCGAGATGAAAAGCTATTTTATCCTTTGATGTTTTTATTTTTGATAAATCATGACTTGCAGGCCGCTGTTCAGCGCCGTTATGGAAAACAAATTTATCCACCTCGGGCGTATTTAAAGATTCCGCTATTTTATATACCAAAGTAAAGGCTGCCGGCCAAATAATAAATGCGGATATAGGAATTGAGAAACCGTTTAGTTGCGGAAAGAGATACCAAATTAGTATGCCTGCAAGCAGCAAAAAAAACAGCGCGCTATAGATCTCTTTATTACGAGAAGGTGACTCTCGGTAGTTTTTTACAGTGTAAAAAACCACCCAAAACAAACTAAAAATGAGTGCAACAAGTAGCGTTTGCGGCAAATTCGTTGAAAATGCCTCACTAAATAAAAATGTTAGTGCTGAGCCCACAAGTAAACCGGCTAAGGTCACCAATGTCAGGCTGTAATTGGCTGGCGGTAGGTTCAATGATTTATTCATATCTTTTCACAGTGATCTCGTTAAAAGCATTTTATGCCGTTCATATTGAGTGTAATATGCCCTACTATTACATCGTCTGGGTCATTTACTAAGTTTATCACCACTTAGGATGCAATCGTTAAGCTTAATATCACACAAACGAACTTAATGCACAAAACCACCCAATAAGTCAATATAACAGCAAATAATTATCTTCACTTAAAAACACAGCTAAAATTAACTTACTGTTCCGCCCACTGCTTGATGCTTTTATCCAATACACGCCATTGTGCATTTTCAATCTCCCCTGCGCTCTCAGCGGTTCCAAAATTGCCGGGAGTTTGTTTCTGACTTGCACCTCCGTCATGCCCGGCTTTAATGTGGGTGATAGGTGATTTTTAATAACAGGTAATCTAAACCAGAGAGGTAACTCTCAATGCTGCGATCATTAAATATCGAGGGATAAACAGCAACCGAGTCGTTTGGCAAGCCCATTAATTGCGTTAACTCTTCCACCACACAATCGGCTAACCGTCCTCTTTCGCGCACCCTATCAATAGGGGTAAATATTAAACCACGGGTAATTTCAAATTTATCGTTGCTTTCAAAGTTAGCTAAACAAAGTGCATTGGTTAGAATTTTATCAAGATCGTCTATTTGTGTGCGCTTAACAATATTCGCCCGCATATTTTTAGAGGAGATAAACAGCACAATAACATTTGCATCACGTTCAGATTGAACGAAAATCAATCGATGAGCAGTGATCTGCTGCAGATGAGCCGCTTGTACTGCATATAATTTTTGTTGCAACGCCCTATCGCCCAGTTCACTTTTAATAAATAGCCTAAGCGGTTCTTTCCAGAGCATAAAATGTTTTTTTTACTGTTGCTGATATTCACGTTTAAGCGCGATTTCTATAAAACTATCAGTGATATATGATCTTCTTGCCAATGCGCTTGCGCGCCGGAAGCGACCGAATTTAATAAAAAAATAGCGATAATTAACGCCAGAAAGCGTTTAATTACCCCCCTATTATCTGTTTGAAATCACCTATAAAGATCATCTTATCTCTTTAAGCGCATAATGAAGCGATGTTTTTTATTCAAAATCAGTTACTTTTTCCAGCTCGTAAAATGATTCGGTAATGGTATCTAACTTAGCATCGAGCAGTGTTCTGGCATCATTTAGCCCTTGGTTGTAATAATAACCACCTACTTTTTCAGTGAAAAAGTCGAGTAAAAACTCCGCATCAAAGCCGCCAATCTCCTGATCTAATTCCTTAGCAAAATATTTTTGGATCTGACTGATTAATACTGTTTTTTGCTCGCGGGTAAACGCTATATCGGCCATGTTGATTATTTAACCTCAGTAATATTGATCTGCTCAGTTGCTTGATTTAAATCGCGATATAGATTGATGGCTAAGGTTTCAGCCAGCGTCAAATAAGGGCTGATCAACTCAGTTTTCTGACCTTTAACAACAGTAGGACTTCCTTGGTCAGTATCTTCCCGATAACTGCTATGCAAGGGTAATGCTCCTAAAAATGGCAAATCAAATTGTGCAGCTAATTTCTGTCCGCCCCCGGTGCCAAAAATCGCTTCTTGGTGACCACATTGACTGCAGTTATAAAAGCTCATGTTTTCGATAATACCGGCCACATTTACTTTTACTTTATTAAACATGGACACACCTTTCTTGGCATCTATTAAGGCAATATCTTGTGGCGTAGTCACCACTACCGCGCTAGTGACAGGCACCTTTTGCGACATGGTTAATTGGATATCGCCGGTTCCGGGCGGCATGTCGACCACTAAATAATCAAGCGCCGGCCAATCGGTTTCATTTAAAACTTGTGATAATGCTTTACTGGCCATCGGCCCGCGCCAGATCATCGCCTCTTCCTCTTTAACTAAAAATCCTATGCTATTACAGACAATACCGTGCGCGGCAATCGGCTGCATCAATTTACCATCAGTACTGCTCGGCTGTGCATTTTTAACACCCAGCATAGTGGGAATCGAGGGCCCATAAATATCCGCATCTAAAATCCCCACCTTGGCACCATTGTTGGCCAATGCGAGGGCTAAATTAACAGTGACTGTTGATTTACCGACCCCACCTTTTCCTGATGCCACTACCAATATATTTTTAATATTTGCCAGCGTCGTTTTACTGCTATCGCTCTGCAATGCGGCAACATTGTATTTAATTTCCCAACTTACTTTTTGGGCGAAAAGCTTTTCCAGCTGCGCAGCACTGTCTGCTTGTAATGAGCTTAACCAAAGAGGCGCATAAAAAGGTAAATGACAGGTAATTAAAGCCGCCTTAGGGTCAATTTTAATCAAACCGTTTTGCACTAGTTTACTAACAACCTTTAACGGATCGCAATCAACTAAACAATCAATAACATGCTGAACTAATCTGTTTTTATTGAACATTGAGAAGCACCTTTTAAAAAAATATGTCGTTGATCTAGTTTAGCAAAACAGCACCTTATTTCATCCCCAAATAAAAACCGGGTTTAACAGTGGGATTTCAGGCCATAATTCGGTAGAATTACCGACTTAAAAATATCGCCTTAGACTGAAATAATTCGTTTTCGATAAAAAGGAATAATAAATAAAATGGCAAATCAAGATCGTAAAATCCTTGTCACCTGTGCCCTTCCCTATGCTAACGGACCAATCCATTTAGGGCATATGCTAGAGCATGTTCAAGCTGATATTTGGGTTCGTTTCCAGCGTTTACGTGGTAATACCATCCATTTTATTTGTGCTGATGACGCACACGGCACACCTATAATGTTAAAATCACAAGAGATGGGCATTAAGCCGACCGATATGATTGCCGAGATTAGAGCCTCTCACGAGAGCGATTTCAATGGCTTTAATATTAGCTTTGATAATTACCACAGCACCCATAGTGAAGAAAACAGAGCCCTATCCTCACAAATTTATATCGCGCTGCGTGAAAATGGTTACATCACTAGCAAAACAATTTCTCAGTTGTTTGACCCTGAAAAAGAGATGTTTTTACCGGATCGTTTTGTGAAAGGCACTTGCCCTAAATGTAAAGCAGAGGATCAATACGGTGATAACTGCGATGTTTGCGGCGCGACTTACAATCCCACTGAGATGATCAATCCACAATCAGCTGTTTCTGGCGCAACGCCGATCATGAAAGATACCGACCATTTCTTTTTCGATCTGCCTCAATTTGAAGATATGTTAAAAGTCTGGACTAAATCAGGCGCGCTGCAAACCGAAATGGCCAACAAAGTGGGTGAATGGTTTGAGCATGGTTTAAAACAGTGGGATATCACCCGTGACGCGCCTTATTTTGGCTTTGAGATCCCGGACGCACCGGGTAAATATTTCTACGTTTGGTTAGATGCGCCAATCGGTTACATGGGCAGCTTCAAGCACCTTTGTGATAAAACTGCCGATTTGAATTTTGATGATTACTGGAAAAAAGAGAGCAGCGCAGAGCTCTATCACTTTATCGGTAAAGATATTGTTAACTTCCACAGTCTATTTTGGCCTGCAGTACTTGAAGGTGCTGGTTTCCGTAAACCTACCGCCATAAATGTACACGGTTATGTCACCGTAAACGGTGCGAAGATGTCTAAATCTAAAGGTACTTTCATTAAAGCGAGTACTTACCTGGATAATTTAGATCCTGAGTGCTTGCGGTATTACTATGCTGCGAAATTAACTGGTCGTATTGACGATTTAGATCTTAACCTTGACGATTTCACCCAGCGTGTAAATTCGGATGTAGTCAATAAACTGGTTAACCTTGCCTCTCGTACAGCGGGGTTCATCGCTAAAAAATACGATGGTCAATTATCTGCAACCGTTGCCGAGCCGCAGTTATATCAATCATTTATTGATGCCGGCGAAAGCATTGCCGCTTTATTTGAAAATCGTGATTTTGCCCGTGCAATTCGTGAAATCATGGCGCTTGCTGATAATGCTAATAAATATATCGACGACAAAGCACCGTGGGTATTAGCGAAACAAGAAGGCAGCGAAGCAGAAGTACAAGATATCTGCTCAATGGGTATCAACTTGTTCCGAGTATTAATGACTTACCTAAAACCTATTGTGCCTAAGTTGGCAGCGCGCAGCGAAGATTTCTTAGCGGAAACCCTCGATTGGGAAATCATTAAAACACCGCTTATCGATCATAAGATCAATAAATTCAAAGCATTATTTCAACGTATTGATCCCAAAGATGTGCAGGCTATGGTTGAAGCATCAAGAGAAAGTATTGAAGCAGATCAAGCAGCAAAAGCTTCAATCGCTGCTACAGAGCAATCAGAACTTGATAAAGAGCCACTCGCGCCAGAAATAGACTTTGATACCTTTGCTAAAACAGATTTACGTGTGGCGTTAATCGCTAAAGCGGAAAATGTGCCAAAAGCAAACAAACTACTTAAACTAACCTTAGATTTAGGCGGCGAAACGCGTACTGTATTTGCGGGTATCAAATCAGCCTACACACCAGAAGAGTTAGAAGGGAAATTGACGGTAATGGTGGCGAACCTTGCACCACGACAGATGAAGTTTGGTTTATCAGAAGGTATGGTATTAGCAACAGGTCCCGGTGGTAAAGAGATTTATATCCTCAATCCTGATAACGGTGCTAAGCCTGGTCAGCGGATTATGTAATCGTCATTCCCTAACTGTTTAATCAGGAATCTCGAATAAAAAAAGCCTCACGTTATTAAATTAACTTGAGGCTTTTTTGTGCATCTATAAAGTAGATCAAGGTGAAAAATCAGCAAATATTTGGGATGATCATCCCTCTTTTTTCATCATTTTCAAAAACACATCAACTATCGCAGGATTAAACTGTTTTCCACTGTTTTCTATAATCTCAGTAAGTGCCTGTTGTTCAGACAGAGGATTTCTGTATGACCTTTTGGAGGTCATTGCGTCCCAACAGTCTGCAATGGATAGTATTTGCGAGATAAGTGGGATTGCTTGTGATTTTAAGCCATGTGGATAACCTGTTCCATCCCAACGTTCATGATGATACAAAACATACTCAGAAATTTTTCGTAACTGTTTTGATTTTTTTAAGACAGTATGTCCCCATGATGAGTGATTTTTGATTAGCGTAAATTCATCATCGCTAAGCTTGTTATCTTTGCTTAAGATCTCTTTGGGCACAACCGTTTTACCAATATCATGTAAAATTCCAGCCCAGTATGCCTGGCTTATTTTCTCCCATGGGAGGCCAAGTTCTTGGGCAATTCGTTTGCTTAAATTGGCAACATTTTCTGAGTGCCCCTTGGTATAACTATCATGAATTTCTAACATCCTCAACATGAGGTGAACTATTTCATGTTGAAACTCTTCAAGCTCTATATTTAACAGATCTATCTCTAAACTACGCTGTTTTAACTGCTCATAGTTCTTTTCCATCTTTTCACGATCGGCTTTTATTTTAGTGATATCGATGGCGATACCCAGCACTGCAATATCCTTTGAAGTGGCTGTTGTAAAAGGAATTTTTGTTGTTTGCATGATTTTAATTGTACCATCGGTCTCGTGATTCTCCTCTTCAGGAATAAATTTAATCTTATGACTATTGATAACCTCTAGGTCATCATTTAAAAATTCTTGCACCTCTTTTACTGGAAAGCCCAGATTCATGGTATACAATTGCAAGTGGCTTTTTCCCTGCATCTCTTCAGTCGTTAATCCATAGCCCTTAGCCGTCGCTTGATTAACAAAAATGAAATTACCCTGCGCATCTTTAGCAAATATTTTATGAGGGACTAAATCAATTATTTGCCTTAATTCTTTGTTTTTTGCTTCCATATCTCGGCTATACGTTTCTTTGTTTTTATAGCCTTCACAGAGATGATCCAATATTTTATTAAGCTCAAAATACTGTAAATTTTTCTCACTTGCAGGGCCCCATTGCTCATTATCAGTAAAATTGAATAAATACTTAAATTTATTATATATTTTTCTTTTAATATTTATTCTGTAAAGCATATAAATAGAAAAAAACAAGCAGAAAAGTAACAGAGAAAATACAGAGCTGTTTTGAGTTAATTCGCTGTTTAATAAAATAAATAAAAGTAATGTGAGAATTACTGAGGTATAAATCCACTCTTCCTGAATGTTTTTATTCAATAATTTTGTTAATGAAGGTTTCATACCTTAATGTTTCCTATAACTCAGTTAAATGCAACGAACAGGTATTTGAATAGAGCCAGCTCAGCTGTCGCATTACTGCAACAGTCCCAATAGGCAAAAAATCACCAATCAATAAGCAAATATTACATCGCACTTTAATAAGCTCTTTGTAAAGCTTAAGCTGCACTATAATTTGTAGATGGGACCTAGATTTAAGAGAGCGTGATACAACATATAATGTAAAAGTTAAAATCAAGGAATTGTACAACTAAACTACACTTGTGTATCTAAAACTGTTTAGAAAACAATGACTGCATCAAAAAATTATAGATAGAATCAGGTTTCCTCTTCAATTTAGTGAAAATTAGTCGCCTGCAAAAAATAACGAGGATAGGCAATGAAACAATGGATAAATATTTTCTAATGCCCTTGTAGTTTTTTTTGTGTGCCGTTAATCGCTAAAGCTGAACATGTGCCAGAGCAAAAAAAAACTTAAACTAACGTTAGATTTAGGCGGCGAAACGCGCACTGTATTTCCGGGTATCAAATCTGCCTAAGCACCAGAAGAGTTACAAGGGAAACTAACGGTAAGGGTGGCAAACCTGCACCGTAGCAGATGAAGTTTGCTTTATCAGAAGGGATGGTGTTAGCAACAGGCCCCGGCGATAAAGATATTTATATCGTCATTCCAAGCTGTTTTAATCGCGAATATCAAATACAAAACCTCAAATTATTAAATTACCTTGGGGCTTTTTTGTGGCTGATTTTTTACAAAAAAACATCCCCACATAGCGCACAATAAAAAGCCCTATATTCGCTATAACGAATTATGATTTCGCAGCATTGACCTTCTGAAATTATCTCTTATCCATCATAATGGCCGTAACAAACACAACCATGCGATCAGGAAAATATATGTTAACGTTTAAACAAGCCGAACAAATTATGCAACGCGTCTTTGCTACAGCAGCTACCGATAGCAACGACAATTATATAGCGGTCGCAGTTGTCGACGCCCATGGCGAACTAATCTGCTTCTCACGCGGTGACAACGCAAGCTTTCATGCGGGGCTCTTAGCACAACACAAAGCTTACACTGCGGCACGAGATCGCCAACCCAGCTCAAGTTTAGGTGCATGGGCAAAAGAAACAGGTAAAGATATGGGTTACTGGACTGATAAAAAATTCACCGGCATTGCTGGCGGCTTACCGATTATTATTGACGGCAAAGTTGTTGGCGGAGTTGGCGTGAGTGGATTAGCCGAATTTGACGACGAACGCCTCGCCGAATCGGGTTTATATGCGTGAATATCGCTATCTATTTATCCCATGCTACCCGCTAAAGTAGCAACATTCCTAAGCAAACAATGTATATTTAGAACCGAGATGATATCAATCAACCCGGTTTTTTATTTAAAAAAGGAACGCATTAATGTTATTTCGTGAATTTGGAACAACCGGACTGAAAGTCTCGGCTATTGGTTATGGGGCCGGTACCATCGGTTCTGCAGAAGTAAGTGAGCAGCAGGCGGATAATGTGCTTAATGGTGTGCTGGATTTAGGTATCACTTTGATTGATACAGCCAGAGGTTATGGCTTATCTGAAGAGCGTATCGGTAAATATATCAGCCATCGCCGCGATCAGTATATTCTATCGACTAAAGTAGGGTATGGAGTAGAAGGTCAGCAAGACTGGACTTATGACTGCATTATTGGCGGAGTTGAACAGGCTTTAAAACTGATGAAGACAGATTTTATTGATATCGTTCATCTGCACTCCTGCCCTGCATCCGTATTAAAAGATGCCAGTGTAATTGATGCCTTAGACGAACTTAAACATCAGCAAAAAATAAAACTTATCGCTTATTCGGGTGAGAATGACGATCTGACCTACGCTGTTCACTCAAATCGCTTCGACAGTATTATGGCATCACTTAATTTTTGCGATCAACGCCTTATTAATAACCAATTACCCAGAGCAAAAGAAAGGGAGATGGGCGTGATAGCCAAAAGGCCTATCGCCAATGCAGCTTGGCGTTTTAAAGATCGCCCTAAAGACAATTATGCCGAAGAATACTGGGCAAGGATGAAAACAATGGCTATTGATTTTGGCATGTCTGAATTAGAGATGGCTATTCGCTTTAGCATATTCACCTATGGTGTGGATAGTGGGATTATTGGCAGCGTTAATTTGGAGCATATTAAAACTAACATAGAGCAAATAAACGCAGGGCCTCTTGAGCAAGCTCTGCTTGAAACGATCCATTCACGTTTTCATTGTTGCGATCTGGATTGGCAAGGACAATTATAATTTAGCTTTAAAACTGACAAAACAGTACCTTCCTGTTCACACCTTTACGCGGGAAATCCTTGCCATTCGCTGATAGTTAACGTTTAATTACAGTACGTTATTTAAACTGTAAACGTCCTGAAAAAGCCTGTTATAGTCAATTCATGTCTATACTGATGGACAATAGCAGAAGCACAGAGTAGTGATTGGAAAGTTAGGTTTACCCTAGCGCATTTATATATCGGTTAAAAATATGCTAAATGTCACCTTCCCATAAACAATAATTTTTCTGAAAAAGGTTAACTATTATGGAGCAGAGCAAAGATTCTGAGCAGGAACCAAAGGGATTCATCCATGCATTGATTCTTGATGGTGAAGGCGGTATGAGAAAACTTAATTGGCAAGAGTTCTCTGCTATTGATTCAACGGAAACGAATTTATGGCTGCATTTTGATTACAGTGAAGATGAGTCACAGGAGTGGATTAAAAATCATAGCGGCTTAAACGAAATCGCTGTAGATACATTATTAACTGAAGACAGTCGGCCTCATGTGTTAAGGCGCGGCAGCAACTTACTGCTTGCGTTACGCGGCGTAAATTTAAACCCCGCATCAGATCTTGATGACATGGTCTCATTACGTCTATGGACTAACGGTAAACGATTAATTAGCACGCGCAAACGGGTCTTATTATCCACAGAGGATCTACTTGCCAGTCTCAATGAAGGTAGCGGCCCGAATAATATTGCTTCACTTTTGACCGACTGGGTAGATCGTATTGTGCGGCGAATGAGTGACACCGTTGACAAACTTGAAGATGATTTGCTGGAGATTGAAGAGCAGCTGTTTACGAGTGAGCCCAGTGCTACCCGCTCCGCGCTTTTGCAGTTGCGTAAACAAAGCATAGGTATACGTCGTTATATTGCTCCTCAGCGCGAAGCATTGAATCGCTTAATTGGCGAGCCTATAAGTTGGCTGAATGAATTAAATGGACTGCAGCTACGCAGCATTGCGGATCGTCAAATCCGTCATATCGAGGATATAGATGCAGTTAGAGAACAAGCGGGTATGGTCAAGGAAGAATTAAACAGCAATATTGCCGAGCAGATGAATAGGCGTAGTTATGTATTAACTATTGTTGCAGCTATCTTTTTACCTTTGGGATTTTTTACTGGCTTGATGGGCATTAACGTTGGAGGAATGCCTGGGGTTGAATACAATCCAGCATTCTGGATTGTGGTCGCCATGTGTCTTGGTATTACAGCCATCCTGATGGGTCTGTTTTACTGGAAGCGATGGTTCTAAAAAAGATCCCAATCACGGCTAATAAAATTCCTAACTCATTTAGTTAACTTGGGATTTTTTATCGCTTAAAAATCATCACAAAATAGCGCAATAGGTTTTTACTACAGATCAACCTTTTGCTTAAAAAGAACTATTTAACTCGAATCAAACTATGCTGGCTATGCGCCAGCTCAATATTAAGAGTTTGTGAGCGTTGCATTTTATCAACGGCTTGAATCATTGCCGCCTGATACCCCCGCTTCTCCATCCATTGCATCGGAGTGTCAAAACTATCTTCACTGACCACAAACGTATCGTTAAGCAGACTGCTCTGCGATTGTAGATTTTGCTGAATACTAACTATCCAGATACGTTGCTGAAACTGCTGAATCTCAGAACAGGCATGGGTAAACTTTGTCCAGTTTGTCGCCATCAATGCAGTGATTTTATTCATTAGTATTTTCCTAGTCTGATTAATAATAGCAATTCCACTCATTAGATGAGCTATTATAGGTAATGAGTGGAATTGCTATAACCCATTAAGGTAATTCATGGCCACGTGAACTTTCATATAACTGATACCACTCTTCACGTGTTAGCCTGATCTGCGGCGCCTGCGCGCAGGCTTTAATTCTATCAATATTGGTCGTACCAATAACAGGTTGCACACGCATCGGATGTCGCATTAACCATGCCAGTACAATGGCCTCAGCAGAAGCTTGATATTTAGCGGCCAACTTATATACTAATCCGCAAGTTGCTTGAACGGCGTGACTTTCCCCCGACGCATCACGGCCAGAGAATAAACCTTGCGCTAAACTCCCCCAAGCTTGAATCTGGACATTATGCTGTGCGCAATATTCTAATGTACCTGCTGTAAAATTGATATCTCTACCTGCGGAATTACCCGCCATAATGCCTTCTTCTAACCAGTCAAGTTTGGCTAAACTAATTTCAATTTGATTGACCACTAAAGGGGTATCAAGTGCAGACTGCAGGTAAGCCATCTGATGCTGGTGCATATTAGCGACACCAAAGTGACCCACTTTACCGCTATTTTTTATCTTCATAAGCGTTTCTGCAATTTCATCTAACTCCATTAGCGGATCCGGACGATGCAGCATTAATATATCAAGATATTCAGTATTTAAACGAGTCAGAATATTATCAACGGAGGCGCTTACCCACTGCGCAGATAAATCATAACGCTTCGGCGCACCATTCTCTGCGAAACGAATAGCGCATTTTGACTGAATATATATTTTTTCGCGTAATTCAGGGCGCTGTGTTAATACCTTTGCGAACGCTTTTTCTGCCTTGCCCAGCGTGTAAATATCAGCATGATCAAATAAATTGATACCCGACTCTAAAGCAGTCTCAACCACTTGATGCGCTTGTGCAATATTTTCATTAGTAAGCGGGGTTTTATCCCAACCACCGCCCAGCCCCATACAGCCATAAGATATAGCACTGACATTATTTAAATACTGATTTAATGGTAGTGGCCGTTGCTTGGTTTGCATATTCATTATCCGTTAACCCTTTTATTGTCTTGATATACTCACTTAATAAAAGGATATTGTAATGACGAAAAGTGAAAACGGAAGAGCACAAAAAAGAAATCATTGTTCGATATAAAGAACAATCTTTTGCTATTTTCACTTATGACGTAGAATAATCCTATTTTAGTCACGGACAAAAATCATGCAGCAACATAAAAAATTTGAGTGTTTAATACTGTTTGTCGAAATTGCTCAACAGCTCAGTTTTAGCAAAGCAGCAAAAACCTTATCAATATCAAAAGGCTATTTGTCGGATCAGATAAAAAAACTGGAAAAAGAGTTAAAGTGCCCTTTGCTGGTCCGGACCACCCGCAGTGTGCGTTTAACCCCAGAGGGGGAGAAAATACTCGAACAGGGGAAAAAAATTAAAGCCACTATGCTAGATTTAGAACGAAATATTAATCAGCAGCATAATACGTTAACAGGGACGATACGGATCACCGCCCCAAAACTGTTTACAGAACGGTTTCTAATTGATATCTGTTATGATTTTAAACAGCTTTATCCGGAAATAAATTTTGTTATCGACTCGAGTTATAGCAATTGCGATTTAAATCAGGATGACTTTGATCTAGCCTTTCGTGCAACGCTGCACCCACCGCAAAACATGCTGGCAAAAGAGTTGTTTTCCTATCAACATTGCTTATGTGCTTCTCCACAATATTTGGCGGAACATGGCGCGCCGCAGCGTATAGAGGATCTATCCCTACACCACTGTTTATCCGCTTTAGAGCCTCAATATTGGCCATTAAAATCAGCAAATATGGCGATCCAGGGCTGGCTAACGATTAATGATCACCATCTGCTGAAACAGCAGGCACTGGCGGGCAAAGGGATCATTCGCGTCGCTCAGTATTATGTAGATAGGGAACTAGAAAAAGGCACACTGCAAAGGGTCTTGGAAGATGAATATATTCACGGGCAGAGTATTTATCTCCTTCGTCCGCAGCTAATTTACCCTTCCGCTAAATTAAAGGCTTTTATCTCATTTGTACAGGCCACGCTTACCAATTAAGATTGCCCGCTCATAAGGCAAGGCGTAGTGAATTTAGTTTTTAACGGTACTTGATAGCGATACCTATCGCCGTCGACAATGCCTCTAATTGCTCACTATTGTCTAAACGAGTAGACCAATTAACACCACTGGCTAGCGCAGTGACAACATTGGCACTGCCAATAAGCTCAACATCATCCACTTGTGCCTGTAAGGTTACTTTTGCCCGCCCTTCTAGCTTGACCATAAGTTCTCTGTGATTAGCAATTATTTTACCCTGACTGAACGTAATTAGCATTTTTAGATCTCTTAATTGGCGGCAATTTCAACCGATATTACAATAAGATCAATGGCTTTTCATATTTAATCTAGATTTTAAAATTCATAGAGTAGATAAAAATCATAAGCACCAGGAAAAACATTTTAAATATTGGGTATAAAGGGCAGATAAATAGTTCTGTAGCCAATAATGAGATAGGGAGCAAATATCACTCCCTACACTACTATTTATTGGTATTTTTTCATTGCATCAAACAGCGCATCACGGGCTTTAGTTGATCCCGCAAGCTCGGCCTCTTCAACAAAACGCAGCGCTTTTTTGGTATCACCAATTTTAATAGCTTGGTCAATAAGCGCGATAAATAGTGCTTCAGTTTCGGGCTGAATTACATTGTTGAGTGGCTTTTCTGTAACCGACGTTGTAATCACACTTTTTTCAACCAGCAACGCTTCTGCCTTTTGGCTGTTATCAGTTAAGGCATCGCTCACCATCTTTTTTGCTGAAGAATGGCTGCTCGGTAAATAATCAAAAGCGAGTCTAAATACGCCAATAGCAGTGTGAGGAATCGGTTGATCTAGATGTATTCTGGAAACGATATCAATACGGCCTAACGCTTCAGCTGGCGCATAAGGTTCAGCAAGTTTGGTTGTGCCTTTCATAGCAGCCTCTGTTGTCAGAACAAGCAAGTATTTTGCTTGCCGACCATCAGAAAATTGCGCTGGTAATTCAATCTCACCGAAGAAACGATCAACATTTAATAACGAACCGGGATCGTAATTAATTGTTTCATCTCCATATACTTGAATAGGATTATATTGTTCATCCAATACCAGTACGGTGGGGACAAAAACACTCGTAACGATAGGCGAAGATATAGCGACTTTAATCGTTCCACTTGCATTAGGTAAGCGAACCCCTTGAACAAACGATTTACCAGTACTGAATTTAAAGGCTGGATTTTTTTTACTTATATTGAAATCGATTTTTCCTGGCTCAGTAATCTGCAGATAGTCCAACTCAGTTAACGAATTACAGCATAAAGAGGCTTGTTCGAGCGCCTTAAAAGCGGGATTTGGATCGGTCTGTTGAACTTCTTTCGCG
>NZ_JBLIEK010000048.1:0-25906 GCF_047632995.1 Psychromonas sp. | reverse complement strand
TTGGATCTGAACAACTTTCGCAAGCTGCAGCAAAAAGCCCGTGAAGCTGGCAGCTTTCGCGGTGTCGAGCCCCATGACTGTATGTTTTACGCCAGCGCAGGCGAAGACGAAGATAAAATCGAACTCTTTGGCGTCAAGCTAGTCATTGCCGATTTACTCAGTGTTGATCCTGAATCTGCGGATAAAAGCACGCGCAAATTAAAAGGCTTTGTCACCAGCCCTCATTTTGTGCGCATTAACGATATTTCATATCTAAGCCCCGAAGACACACGCGGCTTGTTGTAGGCAGAAAGTATAAACAGAGAGTTAAGAAAATGGATAATTTGGACCACGCCAGCGCGCTTGAAATGAAACAGACACAAATGGCAATCAGCAGCCAGCAGCAAAGCAGCAAAAGCAAGTTTGTAGTAAGCGCTGTAAATTGTGTTGCATGTGATGAGGTTATCCCGTCAGCGCGCCGGCTTGCTATTCCCGGTTGTCAGTATTGTATCTATTGCCAGGCATTGGCAGAAAAAGGCAGATTATGAAGCACTATATTTTAAAACGACGTTATTTCAAACAGGGCACTTTTTCCTATTTATACCGCGAAGACGGCAGTGAAGTTTGCTGCATGGTTGAGCGCCCGGATTGTAACAATATCCCCTATGAATCTTGTGTCGTAGAAGGGACCTATGACCTGCTGCCGCATACTTCCCCGCATCACGGTGAATGTTATGCCCTGGTTGCCAAAGAGCTGGGCGTCACTATTTATGGCCCAAGTCTGCGCACGCATGTGCTGATTCATATCGCTAATACACCTGGTGAACTTGCCGGATGCTTAGCGCCGGGGGGAGATTTTGGTTATATCAACGGCCAGTGGGGCGTTATTAGCTCAACCGATGCATTTAACCCGCTAATGAAAGAGCTTGGCGGAAAACCAGCACGATTAACTATTCAAAAGGATTAATTATGTGGGATAGCATTAAATCACTGATCGGTAATAGCGCGCCAATTATAGGGACCTTAATTGGTGGCCCAGCAGGCACCGCCGTGGGCTCTATGGTCGCCAGCGCATTAGGGGTTGAAAATACACCCGCCGCTATCGAGCAGGAATTGCGAAACAATCCAGATGCATTAGTCAAGATTAAACAGCTTGAAAGTGACGAACGTATCGCCTTGAAAAAGTTGGCCTTTAAACATGCAGAGCTGGAAAGTGATGAACGTCAACTGGCGATAGTGCAGCAGAACGCCACCATGCAAGCAGAACTTGCCAGCAATGATGCCTATGTGCGCCGCTGGCGTCCTACTTTTGGTTATGCTGTTTGTCTGACGTGGACTTTATTATTTTTGGGTTTAACCGTTTCTATGGTGTTTTATCCTGAAAAGGCCGCCGCTTTAGTCACCAGCGTGGTTGCCTTAACGCCGCTCTTTACCATTGCGCTCAGTGTTTTAGGCATCAGTATTCACAAGCGCTCGCAGGATAAACAGGTAAGCGCCGGAAAAGACCCAGTGGGTATCGTTGCCGGACTTAAAAAAGCAATCAAAGGGGGCTAAATGGATCCAACCTGGATAAATGCATTAGTTACGCTCGCATCATTTTTAACGCTGCTAACCAGTATTTTAATCGGTTATCTGTTTCGGTTATCCAACGAACTGGCAACCTACAAAACACACGTAGCAGTAAACTACGCAACTAAGCCGGAAGTAAAAGATTTAACAGAACGCTTGGAACAGCAAATGCAAATCGGATTTGACCGACTTTATAACACATTGAACAACAACAATAAGAGAGCATCATAATGAGCAAAACAGCACTAGCAAAAGCGGTAATAGTAACAGTCGGCGATCATGATTTAGCGTTTGCGCCAACTGTTAAAGATCACAACAACTACACCAATGAGCTGACTATCGACAACAAAGTCGCGCCTGCCTACACCTTTTTGACTCGCACCGTTAAGCATGAGCAAAAAGAGCAATTAGTTGAACTGCTGGATACCGTGCCAGGTTTAGTTATGGAACTCTTTATGGAAGTAAATAAAGGGGCGAAAAACGGTATTAAAGTCAGTCTAAAAAACTAACTAGCAGGGTCGGGCAAATAGAGAAAAACGAGTATGAGCAAGCCCTGACCCTGCGCCGCCACTTGTTACCCAATGAGGATGACGAGCCGCAAAACTTAGCCCGCGCCATCTGGCTTGATGATCATCTTTATAAGCGGCAGGAAATCGCCGTTGCCAATGCCATAGGAAAATTATTTAAATGAGTATGGAACGATTATTAATGCAGATCGGTTTAGTTGATCAGGTAACCAGACCGTTGCGGGGCATAAGCAATCAAATTCAAAGTACCGTTGCCGCTGGCCGACAAGGTATGCAAAACATGGTGACGGGCGGCGCAGGGCTAGTGGCTGCAGGTTTTGCTATTCAAAATGCATTGATGCCTGCCATTGAGATGGACCGCAAAATGGGCGAGATGAAATCCCTTGGCGTGACCGACGATGCGCTAAAGCAGCTGGGGAAAACCGCCTTGGATTTTTCCGTGGATTACGGTAAAAGCGCCACTGAATTTGTGGGCGCGTCCTATGATATTCAATCTGCCATTGCCGGCTTAGATGGCGATGAGCTTTCCAAGTTTACACGCGCATCCGCCGTGCTTGCCGCTGCCACCAAAGCCGATACCGGTACTATTACCAGCTACATGGGCACCATGTATGGCATCTTTAAAAATCAAGCAAATGAGATGGGTAAGGGGGAGTGGGTTGAACAGGTTGCAGGCATGACCGCCAGCGCCGTGCAGATGTTTAAAACCACCGGTTCAGAAATGAGCAGCGCCTTTACCAGTATCGGCGCAGAGGCCACCTCGGTAGGGGTGGGAATGAACGAGCAAATGGCAATCCTTGGCACATTGCAGGCAACTATGTCAGGCAGTGAAGCCGGTACAAAATACCGCGCATTTTTGGGCGGTGTTGCAAAAGCACAAGATAAATTAAACCTCACCTTTACCGACAGTCAGGGGCAAATGCTGCCCATGCTCGATATCCTCGATAAATTAAAGGGCAAATACGGCGATACCATTTCAGTTGCAGAATCAGATGAACTTGCTAAAGCATTCGGTACCAAAGAAGCCACCGGCATGATCAAGTTATTAATGGCCGACACCGACGGACTGGGCGCAAGCATCGAAGCGTTAGGAAAAGTGCAGGGAATGAGCAAAGCAGAAGAGATGGCCGCCAGTATGACCGACCAGTGGAAGCGACTTACCGCCGTATCCTTTGCGCTGCGTGCCGCCGTTTTTGGCGCTGTCTTACCTGCGCTTAATTCCGTGGTAGGGACAATGGTCGACGGTATGAACGTGATCACCGAATGGGTGGGGGAGTTTCCTATTCTAGGTGAAATATTGGGTTATGTTGCCATTGCCGGGTTATCCCTTGGCGGCGTCGTAGCTGGATTATCATTAGCCCTCGGTATTGGCCAAATGATGTCAGCCGGATGGGCCTTAACCATGGGTACATTAAACGGCGCCTTTAGAATATTGCGCATCCAAACTATTTTAATGACCGCCGGCGCCTGGTTATTTAACGCCGCACTTTGGGCAAATCCTATCACTTGGGTTGTCGCCGGCATTATCGCCCTGGTCGCCGCCGTTGGCGCTGTGATCTATTACTGGGATGATCTGAAAGCCAGCTTTGGTGATACCGCCGTATTTAAGTTTTTAGCCGACACCATTGATTGGGTAATTGATAAATTAAACATGATCCCCGGTGTTAATATCGACTTTAAAGCCGGCGCAATGCCGACCACGCCGGACATTAAAGCCATGCAGGGCTCAGCGGGCGCACTGGCGGAAACTAGCACAGATTCAATTAACGTGGCTCCCTACAAAAAACCGCAAAATCAAACACCGCTGCCGCACAACATGGTGAAAAACGCATCCTCAAATTACAAATATGGCAATAGCAGCACCCGCACCTATGGCAACATTAATATCAGCACACAAAATGCCATGACCCCAGACCAGTTAGCCGAATGGAGTGAACTCGATGCCGGATAAAACGCAGATAGACATTATTGTCATCGATGGCGGCTGGCATTTAGATGCAGGTCAGCAGCCAACCCAATGTAGTGATTTAGTCAGTATTGCTCAGGATATAAAACACGCGATTATGGAGTCAGGACTTGCCCGCGAATTAATCGGCGAGCGCAACCCATCCCTGCGCGAAGATGTTTTAGTGCAGATTGAGCAATTAGCAGAGCAGGACGTCCGACTTATCCCCGGCACGGCAACGGTGAGTGAACAGTCTGCCGGGAATATTTTTTTAACCGCAGATGCCTATGAATTTGGCACCATAGAGGTAACAGTATGAGCAACAGACCCACGGCAGATTTTAAAGCAATATTGGCGCAATCCGGCATTCCCACCACAGAAGCCGAACTCGACGCTAAATTAAAAGAGCAGGTAACCGCCGCCGGCAGTAACTTATCCAATGACTCGAAAATGTCACCATTCTGGCGTTGGGTGCGTGCCGCCGTTATTACGCCAACACTCTGGTTAATTAACACCTTATTAGCCGGTTACGTCCTGCCTAATATGTTTGTGGCTACGGCGCAGCGCTGGTCATTAGAGCTAAAAGCATGGGAACTAAATGTCACCATTAAAGAAGCCGTGAAAACCATCGGCTATATCACCCTGACAAAAGCGAACGCCAGCGAAGCGGCAACTATTAACCAGGGCGCTATTATTCAAACCTTGCCCATTGATGGCATTATTTATAAATTGCAGGTATTAGCCGAAACCGTGATCGGCGTGGGGGAGGAAACCGGACAGGTATTAGTTGAAGCGACAGAGGCGGGCGCCGCCTATAACCTGTCAGCCGGTTATTTTAATATTCTACCCGAAGAAATCCCCGGCATTATTAGCGCCACTAATGCCCCCAACTGGATAACCATTTCCGGCGCTAATGCTGAAACCGACGAAGAGCTGGCGCTAAGGTTACAGAACGCATTCACCAGTTCCGGCGGCTGGCACATCGATGATGCTTATCGCTCAATTATTGCCAGCGTGGCCGGTATTCGTGCCGATAATATCTATTTTTTAAACACCGGTGAAATCACCCCGGGCAGTGCCACCGCTTATCTATTAATGGAAGTGGGCGCAACCCCGCAGGCAACCATTGACCTGTTAAATCTGCATATTACCGATGATAAAAACCACGGTCATGGCGACCTGTTAACCGTTTCCGCTATTCCTGAACAGCTTTATAGCATCACCGCTGACATTGTTTTAATAGAAAATTTAACCGATGAGCAGATAGCCGCACAATTAACCGCTGTTGAAGACCGCATTCGTGCCGCGTTTCGTGAAAGCGCCGCTTACTCTGACATCTCCCGCGCTAATCCAACCGGTCGTTTTAGCATCTCGAAAATGAACAGCGAAATACATATCAGTATGCCCCTGGTTAAATCCTTAAAAATAACCGTAGACGGTATTGTTCAGGATGACATTATCAGCGTTTTAAAACAGCCGCGCCTTAATACCCTTATCGTTGCGGAGGCCGTTTAATGACAGCGCCTAAACAGCCGAAAATCATAGTGCCATGGTGGCAGGACGGAAACACAACCAGCGAAGAAACCAAAGAGCCGCATTTTTTATCCAAAGGCGTAACGGCCTTTTTTAAACTGATAAAAAATTGGCTGCTCTTTCCGCTATCGCAAACCGCTCCCTTAACCTGCAGTGAGCCTCTGCTTAATCTCATGGCGTGGGACAGAGACATCAAACGCTTTGCCGACGAATCCTTAGCGCTGTTTAGAAAACGGGTTCAGTACGCCGCCATTAACGCTAAAGACGCCGGCAGTGTGGCTGGATTTAAAGAAATTTTTAATCGTTTGGATATAGGCGTCGTTGCCTTTAAAGAGCGGGAAAACGCTCTTGATTGGGATATCTGCACCATTGAACTAACAGATGGTGATATTTCTAATAACACAAAATTAATACAAACATTAATAGAACAATATGGGAGAACCTGCCGACGTTATCGTTTTGAAGTTACTTATCCATCGACATTGACCATTGCAAGTGGTGAATTTTCGCATAACTTTGCCAGTTTTTTAGCACAGCAAGAAAAATTAATAGCGTTAACAGTTAAACCCACTGCGATTGCGCATCAACAACAAATATTCATTGCCGCACTGTAGGCAAAACAAGAGGAGTTTTAACCATGAGTCAAACGGCAATACCACGCGAATTTGAGCGTTACTTACAAAATAAAATCAGTGTAGGTCAAGCACCAGACATGAATGAAATGATTTTTGCCTACATTCCCGGTTTAGACCTAGGCATCGAGATTGATCGCGATTTAGGTTTGCCGGATATCGCGTTATGGGTTCACCAGCAAGATATAGATCAAGTCGGTAAGCTCGGCAATAATGCCTTAGCATACTCTGTGGTTATTCCTGGTGCGGTGCCGGCAGTGACATTTAACGCCATTTATTTGCGCGATAAAAACGTGCCGAATTCATGTGGAATGGTGGTTCATAAAGTCGAAGAAACCAAAGAAGATGGCATGGCAAGCACCAAGTCATTAACCCAACAATACGATGGTGCCGCGCAGATGGCGGGCATTACTATTGATGCGCAAACCTGGCAAATTGACTATCAAGCCCGCTTATTCGGCATCGAAGAAGATCATCGTCTAACTTGTTTAGACAACTATGGCCACACCGCCTTTGTGAATGGCTTTGATGTAACTCAGGAAGCCGATCCGACAAAATACAAAATCACTCCCGGGTTGGTTTATCTTGGAGGCCTGCGTGCAGTATTAGAAAATGAAGTGCAGCAGACCATAACCAATAAACCAAACATGCTCTTTGTTGATGTCGTGCGTGAGGGGACTGTACTGTCCAAATGGTATAACCTGCTCACTATTACATTATCAGAAACGGAATTGGTTGATTATATTGATGTTAATGGCATGCAGCATTATGTTGCAAAGTTAGCGACAGTTAATGTAGCTGGTGCCATTACAGATGAGCGTATTAATTATGACAATAGTCAGCTAGTTATTGAGGAAAACACTCCAGTCGCTGCTAGTGCTAGTGCTTGTGTATGTTTTACTTTCGATGATGGGTATTTGTCACAATTACCGCTTGCTGATGAATTCGAGGCAAGAGGTGTGTTTTTTGGTTTAGCCTCTAACTCAATAGATGAATCGGGTTACATAAGTGCAGCGCAGGCGTTGGATTTAGAAGCCAGAGGATTTGAATTTTTTAATCATGGACTTTATCCACATCTAGATATGCGGGATGGTTCACCTACAACATATGCCCAAGCCCTTGCGGAAATCAATGGCGCACATAATTTATTGCTTGGGAAAGGTATAACCCCGAAAGGTTTTGTATCACCGATGAGCGAAATAAAACGCGAGTTTCTGCCTATCATTGATAACTTATACAGTATAGCGTACACAATTTATCAAGGATTATCAGCAGGCTCAGGCGACCCTGATATACAGGTGATTGACTCACCTGTATATGCGACAAAAATGTGCCGCGCATCTCTTTATCAGCATACCGTAGAAGAGTGTAAATTGATGATCGATAGAGCCATTGCCACCCAAGGTCTATTGACATTTTATGATCATGATCCCGCAGGGACTCAATATGCTATGTCTGCTTCTCAAGCAGATATTTTAGAAGTTTTGGATTATGCCATTGCTCAGGAGGTGCAGATAATACTGCCTAGTGAGGTGCCCGGTACGTTTGATGTCGAAAAAATTGGGGGCGGAATTTATTCACAAATAGAAGATGCTCAATTAATACCTAACAAATCATACACACAGTTACGATCGGAGTACGAGCAAGAAAGTAAAGACTGCGCTATTGCGTTCGATGGAACTATTTCCATAAAACGTTCAGGTGTGTATTTGTTTGAGATCGGAACAATGTTTGTCACTGGCGCGAGTACGCGCGTCATTACTACATTAGACATAGATAAAACAGGTAGTTACAGAAACAAGCATAATGGATATCACGCTGAGGGTGGTACCAGTGCAAGTTCATATAGTGGCATTAATTTTGCGCCGATAACACTAGTGAAAGGCCAAAAAGTAAATCCTACAATTCTTCAAGATTCAGGGGGGGATAAAGCAATATCTGGCGGACAACCCTATAGTTTTGTCAATGTGACCAAGGTTGGATAATATGTGGGAAAACTCCCTCCTAACCTGGCCGAACGCCGCACAGGTAATCCAGACCGCCGCAGAAGCAGTTACCGGACAGACCGGCGCCGAAATGCAAGCGGCCGCCGCACTGCTTGAAGCCAGAAAAAGCGATGCTAATTATAGCCGGCACCCGCTAAGCGTAGAGGCCGAGGCGCTTTTAGGGCTTCGCGCCGATCTGGATATATTGTTAAATCAGGGAACAGTATTAACCGCCTCGCCCTATCAATTTGAAGTGGGCAATATACAGCCATCTGGTGATTACCTTAACCCGCAGGCCGCCATTAAAACACTGGTCAATAAACTAGGCGATCACGTTGACCAAAACCGCCCCACGGGCAATTTATACGCAGTTGCAATTTTAGTCAGTGAATCACAGCTTAAGAGCTTTGCTGCAACTCTTAATAATTTAACCGCTGTTTTTCCTATGCCGGACTGGTGCCAGGTTGCACGGCAGGCCACGGCTTTATCCACCAATGCAGTGGATAAGTTATTTCAACCTGCAGCCATTATTCAGCCGCGCTTTAAACCACAGGCAAATATTAACGCTAATCCGCTGCGCCAACTGTTAAAGCAGCAGGGAAGCCAGCTAGCAACCTTGGAATCCTTAGCCAGCGACAAAACCAATGTGATCGATAAACTCAGCTTATTGGCCACAAAACGCAGCGCTAAGTTGGACGCAATAAGCGCGGCTATTAATGGCCTTAAAAGCCTGCCGGCCAGTGTTTGGAGTCTGCAATTAAGCGGCACGCCCTTAAGCATCGCCACCCAGTTAAATCAGGCCAGCGTTCCCAATAATAACCAATACACAGTTGCAAGTTTAATGCTCAGCCCGCAGCCATTAACCTTTTTTGGAGAGCTTTTATGTTAAGTCTTAATGGCGAAATAATTAAACTCGATGCCATGACTGTTGCCATGACCATGGAATTACAAGATAAAGACATGTCCGGCCAGTCCTCGGGCACTGACGCTGCCGAGCAGGGCGACAAAGGGAAAAAACTCACCTTTGCAGGTATTATCCCGTTTAAATCAGTGGAGACATTAACCAAACTTTATCAGCTGGCCTCCGCTCACGATGAAACTGACAGCCGCCAGATATACCGTATTGGCAGTGATATGGCCCGCGCCTTAAAAATACGCCAGGCAAAATTCACCGGCAGTATTACTGCTACCGAACACGGAGCGCTACTCGCTTGGCGCGTCTCCTTTGAGCTGCGCGAAGTCAACGGCGTAGCAGAGCAAAAAGAAATCCGTAAAAAACAGCAGACTAAACCAGAGCAGGAACAAAACACCCGCTTGCAGCAGGCGCTTAAGGATGCCGAGGAGACTGGCCTATGAAACTTGATAAACGACTTTATATTAATAATGACGAAGTGAAACTGGCCGCGCACTCAGTAAGTTTGAAATTATCATTAGGCGGCGTGGCTATATTTACGCTTTCAGATAATCAAGCCGTTGAAAAGCATCAGGCAGTGCGCTTTGATATCGGCTATAAAAACAATTTAAAACAGTTTTTTGAGGGATATATTGAAAAAATACAACCTGCAGAAAACGGCCATATAAAAATTACCGTCAAAGAAAACGCAGGCATATTATCCAACCGTTGCCCCATTAGCATTGAACACCCAACAATGCGCCAGCTATTTGCCGCTATAGCAGACAAAACCGGGTTAACATTCGATCTGCCGGAAAACGTGGATTATACCGATAAAATAATCCCAAATTTTGTTTGCTCCGGAACCGGCTATCAATGCCTGGCACAAATTGCCAAGGCCTTTGGCTTAACTGATCCAATCTGGTTTCAAAAGTTAGACCAGAGCGTTTTTTTTAGCGAGTTCCAAGACAGCCATTTTTATAATAAAAACGTTACCGTGCCGCTGGATTTAACCTCGCGCCGCTTTGGTGACAATATCACTTTCCCGCCGTTCCCAATGTTGCGCCCGGGCGCCATAATTAACGACCAGCGCATTACCCGCTTAGACTTAGCGGGGGACGAAATGACCGCCTACTGGTCAGCATCACCACATCAAGTGCCACCCAAAAAACGTGAAACATTAAATCACTTTCCAGAACTTGCCGCCGGATTCCATCTTCCAAAATTGGGAAGAGTCGAAGCCGCCCGCGATAATGCCCAAGCTGGACAAATAGCAGATCCATTTCGCCCCCGTTACGCAGTAGATGTGCAGATGCTTGATGAAAACCTGCAGCCAGATTTAAAAGTCCCCGTTTACCGTTCAATCCCAATGCCCGGACTTAGCTCCGGGTCCGGGTGTTCAGATTACCCGCTTGAGGGAACCGTTGTCGAAATCGCCTTTGCCTACGGGCGCAATGATTTACCTATTATTCGCGGGGTTTATGGTCGAGATTATGCGCTGCCAGATATCAAGCCGGGTGAACAGCTGCAACAGCAAAGGCAGGAAGTAAGCCGCAGAACAGATGCCGCCGGCAATACAACCGAGCAAACCGACCAAACGCAAAATCAGCGCGCCTTTGAAAAAAACGAGGCGGCAGATAGATACAAGGGCGAATTTGGTAAGCATCATTCAATTATTGATGAAAACAGCATTGAAGAAATAGTGGGTAAAAAAGTAATTGAAGCATTAGGCGCAATCGATCTATTAGCCGGTGACGATTTAACCTTAGGTGCATTGGGTAATATGCAAGTGGCCACCGCAGGGGAGTTAATAATAACAGTCGGAAAATTGCGCAATATCGTTGTTACCCTAGATGATAAATTAAAAGTAATGGGCAATAAAATTCAGACCATAGAAAAAGATTTAAACATAACAGCAAAAAACATCACCCAGGATGCAGATACAATTAAGTTGAACGGTGGAAAAGGCGTTTGTACAGGCGCGAGTATTTGTCCATTTATGGGTAAGCCGCATGTAGATGTATCAACAACCGTTTTTGCAGGTAAAAATTAATGTCATTAAGTAAATCGTCACTTAAACAAAAATTAGAAACAGAATTACAAGCCCAGGGCTTTGTACTAACTGGGGAGTTTGCAATGGCGAGTAAACTGGCCGAAGCCATTGCCAATGCGGTAGTTGATGAAATAACACAAAACGCACAAGTGGCGGTAACTGGTGGCAGCTCGGCAGGAACATATAAAGTTAGTTAATATTCAACAAAATCATCATGTGATTTATGCGGAAATAACTGATTATAAACTTGGCTGCATATGCAAATTTAGATGGTTTTACTTCGTGATCTATTGTTCTGATTGTACCGTACGCTGTCCGTGCGTTGCTTGTGCGGGATTTAACTTGTTATATATCAGGTAGTTGTAGTGATGGTTTCATAGTCGTGCCAGTATAAAGTGGGCTGTGCGGTGCTCTTTTTAAATGTTGATTTTTGTGATGAATTGCCCATGTTAGCCCTTGTATTTACTGTGTTTTTATTGAGTTAATCCCAAGAGATTAAGCTAAGAAACGGATCAGAGCAAGTCATTACGCTCAGACGTGCGCTGTTTGCTGGTGACGATTCCTGCTATTTTTAGGCGTTCCTCCTTGACGGCGTGTTAACGATGATAAGCCTAAATGCAGTTTTGCAGTTCGCGGGCGTTATGCTTCTTAACAACAAGAGAAAATAGGGCTCGCAGAGCTTTGGTGCTCATACCTCTGAACTGGCGTTCGATTCGCTCGTGTTCCCACTTGCTAAAAGAATTGATTGATCAAGAAAAACGTAAAGTAAGACGTTCGCCGAATTTGTTTGATTTATTTATAAAAAGGTTTGGATGTCTGTCTTTTTGTATTTGTCTTTTTGTTCTACTACCCGGGCAAAGACAATCATACTTTTGAGTTGCTCAAATGAAATATCCAGTATTTCTCTCTATTGGTAAACAGGGCACAACTGTATCAATTATTATAACAATGATTTCAATTGGGTCTGCATTGTTAAATTTTATACTCGGGCATACACTGGTCAGGTCAATTAATTACACACAACCTATTAAGATTAAATAAAGGAGCAAGCATATGAATGCTAAGAAAATATTAATGGTATTAACTTCACATGACAAACTGGGCGATACAGGTAATAAAACCGGGTTCTGGATAGAAGAGTTTGCCGCACCTTATTATATTTTTAAAGATGCAGGGGTCGAAATCACCCTAGCTTCACCAGCCGGTGGACAGCCACCTATCGATCCAACCAGTGATACCGAAGATTTTCAAAGTGACTCAACTCGACGTTTTGCCGAGGATAGCGACGCGCAGTTGCAATTAAAGAACACTAAAGTGTTAGCAACCCTTAATGAAGCGGATTACGACACTGTTTTCTACCCTGGTGGTCATGGCCCATTATGGGACTTGACGGAAAATAGTGATTCAATTAGCTTGATTGAATCATTTTTAGCTGCCGGCAAACCTGTTGCTGCCGTATGTCATGCTACTGCGGCGTTGCTGAATGTTAAAAGCCCTGATGGAGAGTTTGCAGTTAAAGGTAAAGTAGTTTCAGGTTTTACCAATAGCGAAGAAGAAGGCGTACAGTTAACCGATATTGTGCCTTTTTTATTGGAAGATGAACTTGTTAAACGCGGCGCAAAATATCAAAAAGGTGCCGATTGGTCAGCCTTTGCAGTACAGGATGGACTGATTATTTCGGGGCAAAATCCGGCTAGTTCAGCGTTGGTTGCAGAAAAATTAATGAAACAGCTAGCGACACAAAAGTAGCTTAAATACTAGCAAGTTAAATAAGAGCAACTTAAATTAAGTTGCTCTTGTACATTGCCAATAATAATAGGAAGCAATATGTTAAATTTCAGTTTTCAAAATCAGACACGTATTCATTTTGGTGAAGGTCAAATCGCGACACTCTCTACCGAAATACCAAAGGATGCCAAAGTATTAGTTGTTTATGGTGGTGGTTCCATAAAAAATAATGGCGTTTATGATCAGGTGGTCAATGCGTTAAAAGATCATACGTGGTTTGAATTTTCAGGTGTTGAGCCTAATCCAAAGTACGATACTTTAATGAAAGCGCAGGCTGTCATTAAAGAGCATGATATCGATTTTTTACTGGCTGTCGGCGGCGGTTCTGTGGCTGACGGTTGTAAATTTATTGCGGCAGCGGCGCTGTTTGCCGGCGATGATCCCTGGGATATTCTGGTCAAACAAGAACCGATAGAAAGTGCCTTACCTATCGGTGTTGTGCTTACCTTACCGGCAACCGGTTCAGAAACAAATACTAACGCCGTGGTAACACGTGACGGCAATAAATTACCCTTCTCAAGTGCTGCGGTGCGACCACAATTTGCTGTTTTAGATCCTGCGGTCACTTTGTCGTTATCGGATCGACAAATTAGTAACGGTGTAGTGGATGCGTTTATCCATACTATGGAGCAGTACCTTACCTATGGTGTTAACGCAAAAGTGCAGGATCGTTTTGCTGAAGGCTTATTACAAACCTTGATTGAAGAGGGGCCCAAAGCGCTACAACCAGAAACGAAAAATGATATTGAAGTACGCGCAAATATTATGTGGTCTGCCACTATGGCATTGAATGGTTTGATTGGTGCCGGTGTACCTCAGGATTGGGCTACCCATATGATAGGCCATGAACTGACGGGTGCTTACGAGATTGATCATGCCCGTACCCTGTCAATTGTTTTGCCTGCGGTAATGAAAGTGCGTCGGACAGCTAAACATGAAAAACTGCTGCAATATGCAGAGCGTGTTTGGCATATCACCCAGGGCAGTGAAGAGCAGAAAATTGATCAAGCTATCGCGTTAACGGAAGATTTTTTCCAGAAGATGGCGATGCCTGTCCGCTTGTCTGATATAGAGTTAGGCGCTGCAGATATCGATGTTCTAATGGCTAACTTGGAATCTCATGGCATGGTGGCACTCGGTGAAACGAAAGAAATTAACCTTGAAATCAGCCGCCAAATATTAGAACAAGCAAGTTAATCATTACTTTCTTTTTTTGATACTTTATTCGGGGATCTTTCAGCGCTGTTATGACTGAAAGACCTCCCGTCAGTGCTGATTTTAATCTCTTCAAAACTCCTCATTATTTAAGTCAACGACAATAAAAAATAATTATTCTGCTGTGATCGTACAAACACTTGCGGATATTGGGCGATAAGGCGAGTTTTTATTAACAGAAAATTTCAAAAAATGAATATGTCCTGTCTCTTATGTCTTCTAGTTTCACAATAACACCGTACGGAAATTGCCTAGCCGTTGCAGCTGAATTATTTGTTAAAGGGGCGCGGGGCAAATTGAACGGCAGTTAAGTTTTATGAGCGGATAAGCTCTGCGCATCCTGTTTTTAGCCCGCTTTGCTCTGAATAGTAATGTAGGTAGCCACATCGATTATTCGTAAGCCTTCGCTTGTGAGCGTTTTTCGTAACTTTCATTGTTGGAGTTTCGCCTTTGTCGGCGAGTCACTTTTTCTCAACAGCAAGAAAAAGTAACCAAAAAGTGCCGTTCCGAAACGTTTTTTTATCTTGCTAAATAAATCCCTTTTTAACGCACCAGCTCGGAACGCACATCCCTGTGCGTGCCGAGCTTAGTGGAAACAGAAGGGCACGCAGAGCTTTGCCCGCTCATCCCCTGAACTGGCGTTCAATTCGCTCGTGTTTCCACTTGCTAAAGGAATTGATTGATCAAGAAAAACGTACGGAAATTTCCGTAGCCGACTTGGTTTAGTTGCACTAGTATTTTGAATTTATAAAAAGATTTGGTTGTCCTCAACCGTTAATTACCATTCCATAATCCCCGCCCCGTCATTCCCGAGTTGTTTTATCGGGAATATCAGTTCCAGCCACACCATAAAAAATACAATTCTTAATAAGCCAAAGTTATGGATGTCCTCGATTTGCCTCCTCGACTTGCCGGACACTCAAAGCTTTTTATTATTACTCTGATCCCGTTTTTTGCGTTGACAGTCAAGATTAAAGACCTGACCCCATTGGTTGGCATTGGTTGGTGCGATTGAACCTGTGTTTGGTAATATTACCGTGAATAAAGGGATGAATAAATTCACGCTTCGCGGGCAAGATAAAGTGAATGCGCAATGGAAGATGTACTGTATTGTTCACAACATCGAGAAGTTAAGGAATAGTTTAGATTAACCTAAGGGCGAAGCCCTCATATCAAGAATAATCTTATTATTAGCCCCACAATCCTACTTATCACTCAATTTAATCATGTAGTTAGTGAAAAAATTAATAATCTATTTAATATCAAGTAAAAGTAGGTTAATGTGATTTTATTTTAATGAACAGGCTGAAAAGAGAAATTCTACAGCCTCGTTATAAGTATCAGTGTAATCATACAGCTATTACAAGAATACGCTTCTTTATCTGAGGCTGACGCAGAATATATTAAATATGATAGTCACGATTAAAATAATGAAAAAGACGGTTAATCGGGGAGGAAAAGGCATAAAACGACAAGGCCATTTTTATTTAAATTACTTTATAGCACCTTTTTTATTTTAGAAGTCAGGAGCTTACATATACGTCTTGGTAAATTTGGCCGTAGTGTTAGCTTGTTATTTACATAATGGAATATATATTGATTGGGGTATCACGAGTATGAAAATACGTTCGCGTTTCAAGAAAAGCTATCGGCTTGTTTTAGCTACACTGTTTTCAAGTGTTATTATTGGCTGTGGCGGCGGGAGTGGAGATAAAAATGATCAGTTTCGCTTAAATCAAAGCACGGTTCAATTTTCGGCGGTAGAAACTGATTATCGTCCGCTTTCAAAATCTGTGACCGGTAGTGTTATCGATGTTAATCAAAACGTTTATATTTTTGTTGATGCAAGCAATACTCGGTTGCTCGACGATGCGTATGTAAGTATGAGTGGCACATCGGGAACGCTTACATTTGAGCCAACATCGCCTTCTAACCTCACCGTTGGGAGCCATTCAGAAACCGTCAGAGTATCGGTGTGCTTTGACGCGAGCTGCCAATCTCACCTTAGTGGTAGCCCTGCCAATATCTCTGTAATGTATGATGTCTCAGCCGACCCTTTACTTTTTGACTCTGACGATGACGGGGTTCCCGATGTTGACGATGTATTTCCAAATAATGCGAATGAATCTTTTGATGCAGATAATGATGGGCTAGGGGATAACGAAGATCCCGATGCAGACAACGATGGTGTTGTCGATGAGGAAGATGCTTTGCCTCGAGATGCCACGGAGTCTCTCGATACGGATTTAGACGGTATTGGAAATAACGGCGATACCGACGACGACAACGATGGTGTAAGCGATAGCGAAGACGTCTTTCCGCTAGACGGTGCTGAGTGGAGCGATTTTGATGGCGATGCTCTTGGTGACAACACCGATACCGACGACGACAACGACACATATTTAGATGATGTCGATGCATTTCCTTTTAATGGATTGGAGTGGGCAGATAATGACGGAGACGGTGAAGGTGATAATGCCGATTTAAATGATGATAATGATTTTCTTGATGATGAAAATGATCCTTTCCCATATGATCCTTCTGCACCGGGCGTTCTGGTTTCGGTGAGTTCGGGTGTCGCGATTACTAATACCGAATCACGTTTTATTCTTTCCGGCTCGCAAATTAGTGAAAATGATAATTTTTATGTGAATGGTCAAGAAGCCACGATTAATATTTTATCGCCTACTCTGGTTGAATTGATTACGACGCCAACCGATTCGGGGGAGCTGGAAATTGCTATTCGTCATGACGATGTAAGCTATAAATCAAGTGTGTCGGTGACTGTGGTTGACCCTGTGTATTTTCCTTATTCGATTGTCAGCCGAGGAGGCTCGGTTAGCAAAGCCTATTATGATGCGACCCGTCAGGCTGTTTATTATCAAAACAACGCCTCATCTCAGTTGACGCAATTACGATATACCACTGGTGGTGGTTGGGATGACACATCGATTGCAATTGCGGACTTGCGGTCGTTTAGTTTAAATCACAATAATAATTTACTCGTGGCGATGACGAGCGACGAACTTGTCGAAATAGAAATGGACGATCTTTATATTGTTAATTCAGATATCGTTTCTGCGGGCTGGAATACGGTACTAAGCGATGGCGAATTTGATGTATTTGGTCGACTCACCATTGTGACTGATTATCAGGGAAGTGGTTCAACATCGATTTTGTCCGTCGATATGGATACTTTTGAAAGTGAATCAATCGCTAGTCTATATAATTCAGCAATTGCGTCCTCTTCGGATGGAAGTTTTATATTACTTGGTGAAAATGGATTGTCGCCTGTACAGCCGTTAGTAGAGTATCAGGCGGTTGAAGCTTTACTTCAGCCGGTTGGCGTGACTGCGAGTTATTCTAGCGCTTCTATCGATGCGACTGGCAACCGGATACTCGTTAATAATACTAATTTGTACGATCGTGAATTTGGTATTATTGCTCAATTAAATGCACCGACATGGATCCCTGCTTCTGATTTGAGTCATGATGGCAACTTTATTATTGCTGCCGATTTTGATGGCGGTTTGCATTACTTCGATGTGAGTGATTCTCGCAATGAATTGGTGACTCCTGCGTATTCAAGCACACTTGATGAAAGTGTTGGAACAGCAAGAAAGATCGTCATTTCGGATGATCAACTCACGGTTTTTGTCTTTGCTGAGAACAAAACTGTTGTCGTACCTGTTTGGCAGCTTATGGAAAATTCACTGGGTAGTAGTGAGGTTTGCCCTGCTGCTGGGTGTGGTGATGTCAACGTTGCAGAGGGCGTACCCTTACCGGGTGGCGAAGTTACGCCCCCCCCGGCCGATCAGGAACCTTCTCCGGCCGCGCATGTTTCTCCTGTATATGCAGCCCTAGGTGAAACCATTGAAGTGTTAATTACAGGCTCTGGGTTTGTGCCGGCATCGGTCGTCCAGTTTGATGATGTACTGGCCGAAAATATTCGTTATATCAGTGATGAAGTGCTCACTGCACGCGTTCCTGCCACCTTAGCAACCGGCGACTATATTGTGACGGTAGATGGGCACCAAGGAAATGCCCCCGTGTTTAGTATTATAGAGCAGCAAAGTATTACCGATAATTATTGGGCATTATCAGGTTACTTTAACGAGCTGTTATATGTTGCAGAACAGAACATACTTATTGGTGCCGATTCCTCTAACAATAATTTGGTTCGTATTGACCTGAGTAATAACTCAATTACGACGCAATCTGTTATTAATCTTTCTGATGTCACCTGGTGCCAAGAAGATGGCAATTTATATGCGGCAACAGGCAATGCGGTACATCACTATGATATTGATACTTTAGATTTTGTCGATGAAGTTCTTTTTGTCACCGTGGATCGACTTGAGTGTGTGGCAGAGAATAAATTGCTTCTTACTTCGGAAAATCAATGGGAGTATTTTCAGCTATTAGATATAGAAGCAAGCAGTTTGTTAAGTTCAAGCGAATTTGCTGGCTACCCTTCCGGTAGTTTATATAGCCCAACTGTTGATGGGGTTTCTAGAAGGGGAGATGTTGTTATTTTTGGCGAGAGCGGTATTTCTTCACCCGACCGCGCTGTTTTTAACCCTTACAATTTATCATATGCTCTGTTACCCAATAGTGGCAGCTTCACAACGAGTAGTTGGAGCGCCGATGGTGATATAGGAATTATCAATAACGTGAGTATTGTGAATGATTCCCTTTCTGAATTGGCGGATGTTACAGATCTTGATCTGGGTTACCCCACTGCGTCAGCAGTCACTCCAAGTGGTAACTATGTCTATGCAGTAATTGATTCAACGATATACCGCATCAGCGTGTCTGATGCCGGGCTCTCGGTCGTCGATACCTATGAGATAACAGAAGGCATTGGCTTTGTTCGACGCGTTACGACCAGCCTCGATGGTAAAACAGTTTTTGCAGCCGGTGCAAATGGCATTATTGCTGTGAATATGTAAGGGCAAAAAGGAAAAACTAAAAGGCAACAAAGGCACAAAGGCCAAAGGCAAAGGCAGGACACCCAAACCTTTTTATTGACCGAGATCAGTAAAAAGGTTTGGGTGTCCCCGATTTTGTGTGGGTGTCCCCGATTTTGTAGGTTAGAAATAGATGGCTGGATAGGTGACTTATCAATTTTTAGAATTGCTTATCAGTTACAAGGACAGAGTGTTTTAAAGGATTTTGTAATTTCAAATTTTGGTCATGGAAGAGAAACTGTCATAACTCCTAAAGATGATCTTCTTATTGGGCTTAAATACAAGCCGAAGTATGTTCTTAATGAGAAACAGATTGACGGTTTAAGGGCTGGCTTAATGCATCAAATAAAACAGGGTATTTAAAAAGGCGTTGAAATCGGACACTAAAACAGGGCGCAATTTTTGCAAAAAGACCGCAAAAATATTGCCCAATTTCATCGCCGTTTAACGCGGTGTTATGAGCTATCAACTATCAACATTCAAACAACACTTAAAGGAGAATTATTATTAGTAACTTCAACCAGTTCAAAGATTTGGTAACAAGTCATGGTGGCAAAGTAAGAAAATTTGATCAAGGAGCCGGACTGAGTATGAGATGGGCTAGTATGCAAACTGGGAAAAAAGCTCAAGATGGAGTTTGTGCAGGACTATCAATAGCTTTTTTAGGGCTTAATAGATTGCCTGACGCAAAGAATCTAATGGATGCTAAAGATACTCATTTGGAAAAAGGTGTTCTTGTTTATGCTGAGCGAATAGCCCAATTCGGTGGCAACTACAGTGAAGGACTTTCAGGTGTTGATGTAGCTTTATCAAAGGTATCTATGGCAAGAAATTCGACGCTTATAAAGTGCCAAACTCCTGCCGGTATAGCTAAAACGTCTCTTAAAAGCCCTTCAGGACGATCCATTATTAAGGTTAAAGATCACGCTTGCGCAGCAATTACAAATAAGTCTGAGAATAATTTTATTTTTTTTGATCCTAACTTTGGTTTTGCACAATTTAACAGTAGTTTAAAATATGCCCTTTTTGTTAAAGAGTTTTTTGGTTTGGGATTATATGGGCACACTATTTTCGATTTAATCTATGTAAATTAGTATATTTGCAAGTTTCAACTGTAGAAAGCTTTCAATGTGCAATGTGAACCTGCAATGGAAAGTCTCACATAACTGATAAGGATAGGTCGTGTGAGCAATGCGAACCACGACTTAATCTATTGTTGGACAAGTCCGGCATGTTGGCACGCTCTATGCGATTAGTAAACATATTCGATGAAGTGTATTTTGCAGGAAATACTTGAGGACATATATCGCTACTAATTGAGGACAGCCAGTGCGCCGAGATAAATCGGTAGAAGATTAAAGGTGTAATTCCTTAGTTCGGTAAGGTTAGCGAACCGCCGAAACCCCGAGTCATGGGCTTTGCATCGTAAGGTGTCGAGTTAAGCGTTGACAGGGGAAGCCATAGGCTGAGTATTGAGCTGCGAAATCATAATTAAGAGTGCTGACCTTGTTGG
Organism: Psychromonas sp.; assembly: GCF_047632995.1. Classification (GTDB taxonomy): domain Bacteria; phylum Pseudomonadota; class Gammaproteobacteria; order Enterobacterales; family Psychromonadaceae; genus Psychromonas. The sequence goes on along the minus strand of NZ_JBLIEK010000048.1, from coordinate 5,305 downwards.
CTGAAAGAGAAGGCAATACTATAAATGACAAAACCATTATTGGTATCGCTAGTCATCTATAGGCTCTTCGCAGTCATAAGACCTTGTGCATGTGGTGATGTCTTTTATGCGGAACTCGGGAGATCCAGCTCGTTGTTTGTTAAATAAACAGTTTATTGGGAAGCCGAATTGGCGTAGCCAATAAATATAACGGGTTGGAAGTCAGACAAATCCATAATAGTGAAGAAGCCTACGAACAAAACATTGATGAGAGTTAGTGTGGCGGAGCGGGTGGAGCGAAGGGATTTGACAGAGAGAAAGTCATTCAACAGGAGTAAGACCATGACACAGCGCATGGAAGGATTGCTACCTTGCTTGGACCGACTAGGGGAGATGGCAAAACACAACAAGACACTGCAATTCAACAGAACTTGAGGACAGCCATACCTTTTTGACGGATTGTGAATTTATACCTACTATATAACCAGAGGTTTTATAAACATAAGTAGAGGTAAATATGACGCAATCACGGTCTTCGTTAATTTCGCTTGTCGATACACCTTATTACCACTGTATTTCTCGTTGTGTTCGTCGTGCATTCTTGTGCGGTGAAGATCAATATAGCGGAAAAAACTTTTCACATCGGCGTCAATGGATGGTTGAGCGCATCCGTCAACTCAGTGATATTTTTGCGATTAATGTCTGCGCTTATTCGATCATGTCTAATCACTATCATCTTGTTTTACATGCCAATGAAGTCGAAATAGAAGCATGCTCAGATGAGGATATCTGCAATCGCTGGCATCAACTTTATTCTGGTTCGTCCATTGTATCTCGTTGGCTAAAAGGGGAGTTAACCAGTGATGCTGAAATTACTATGGCATTGGAGGTGATCGCTAGATGGCGACGTCGTTTAGTTGATATTTCTTGGTTTATGCGTTCATTAAATGAATTTATCGCCCGTAAAGCCAATAAAGAGGATAACTGTAAGGGGCGGTTCTGGGAAGGGCGGTTTAAATCTCAAGCATTATTGGATGAAAAAGCTCTATTAACCTGCATGGCGTATGTTGATTTAAATCCGGTGCGCGCGAAAATGGCTGAAAGTGTAGAGCAATCAGAATATACATCAGTTTTTGAGCGTATTCATGGCAGTTGTTGTGAGCAAGAAAAAGCTTGCTCAGATATGACGAGTAAACCCTTATTCGGCTTTGTAGCAGGAGAATGTAACGAGCAGCCGCAAGGCATTCCCTATGCTTTCATCGACTATTTCGAGCTTGTTGATTGGACTGGACGGGTTGTCAGTGAGGATAAACGCGGTGCAATAAGTGCGAAAACACCATGCTTACTTAGCGTGCTTGGTTTAGATAGTGAAACATGGTTAGAATTAGCCAGCAGTTTTGGTAAAAATTATCATGGAGCAGTCGGCTCGCTTGATGAGCTTGCATTGTTTGCCGAACATACTGGTAAACGCTGGATATCAGGCAAAACCAAATTACAGCAAATGCTGCATTAAAAGTCATTGTTAACAATCTACCCGTTCAATTAGCACCTTGCTAAGGGATGCTGATGTATTAATCTCTTCAAAACGCCTCATTATTTAACTGAATCACAATGAAAATATTTATTCTGTTGTGGTCGCACAAATACTCGATCATATTTGGTGATAATGTGAGTTTTTATTAACAGAAAATTTCAAAAAAAGAATTGGCTGTCCTGCCTTTTTTTCATTTAGTCCTGACTTTTTGTTTGCCTTTTTGCTTTTACCGGTTGACAGTAAGCAAAAATAGCGATGAGTAATCACATCATCAGGTGCAACAATAAAACCATACACAGATTCTAGTTTCATGGTGGAGAATGACGATTTTTGAGCTTCAATAGGGAGTTGTTAGTATTTTGTTAAATTTACTTTTGATGTAAAATTAATAAATTTATTTTTAACTTTCATCTTTTTATTTATGGCTGTTATGCTTCGGTTATTTTATCCCAATTCAACACTTCAAGATTTAAACATCAAATTACAATTAAATATTTGTATGTTTATTTTATTTTGAAAAGCAATTAATCCCTTATAAACAATTGGTTACGGTCGCACTGTGCTGTTTAAAACACCAAGAACAACACGTTTTGTGAACTGGTTGGCGAAGGGTGTTTGTAAATTATATTATTGGTGTTTAGCTCACACTTTCTATTCTTATCATTACATAAGCTACTTTCCATTAACGAGAAACTAAAATGTAAAATTTTGTTTTTACTCTGTTTGTTAATTTTATTGTTAGATTATTATAGCATTTTTTATTTTATGAATTATCAAGATAAAGCAGTTTCAAACACAATCTTGTTCTATCAAAAATGACAAATGATGTATCTAAATATGAAATTTCCTAAAAGTTAATTTCATCACTGGCACCATTAACATGGTGATGTGTAAAGCGCTAACCAAGGGATGAAATTGATCAATACTTGGTTAATAAACTTTCTAAGAAGGTCTTTAATAAAAATAATGAAAAGGAATAATATTTTGAATAAAACTCTTTTAGCAGTGTTAATTTCATCAGCAATTGGACTTGCTGGCTGCAACAACCCTTCGACCTATTCAGCAAAATTACGTGTACTTGAAACGTCAGATATCCATGCGAATATCATGGATTATGATTATTACCAGAGTAAAGAAGATATCACTATCGGCTTAGCACGTACTGCAAGCCTTGTGAAATCGGCTCGCACAGAGGTTGCTAATACTCTGCTTGTGGATAACGGTGATTTGCTTCAAGGTAGCCCAATGGGTGACTACGTAGCGAGTGAATTTAAAAAGGGTAATGAGTTTGTCACTCATCCGGCTCATAAAGCGATGAACTTACTTGATTATGAAGTAGGGAACATTGGTAACCATGAATTTAACTATGGTTTAGATTTCCTTCAAAAAGCGATTAAAGGCGCTAATTTCCCTTATATTAACGCCAATGTATATTGTAAATCTGACTGTTGGCAGGATAAAAAAGAAGGTGAAAACCTCTTTACGCCATACATAATTAAAACGACCAACATTGTTGATAGCGAAGGCGAAGCACGTACCATCAATATTGGTTACATCGGTTTTGTTCCTCCTCAGATATTACAATGGGACAAACAAAACCTTGAAGGTAAAGTAACTACCAAAGGTATCGTAGAAAGCGCACAAAAATTTATTCCTGAAATGAAAGCAAATGGCGCAGATATTATCATTGCCATTCCGCATTCAGGTATTGGGTCAAGTGAGAATCCTGGCGATGTAAATGCTGAAAATGCAACTTATGCGTTAACAACGGTTGAAGGTATTGATGCGATTATGTTTGGCCATAGCCATTCTGTTTTCCCAAGTGCGCAGTTTGAAAATGTAGCAAATGTTGATATTGAAAATGGATTAATTAACGGTATTCCTGCTGTTATGCCTGGGCGCTGGGGTGATAACCTTGGTGTTATTGATTTTACTCTTGAATATAGCGATGAAAAATGGACGGTTAGCAGTGCCAAAGCTGAAGCTCGCCAAATATACGAACGTAATGAAGCGGGCACAAAAGTTGCTACTGTTTATGCAGATAAAGACATTCAAGATGCGGTAGAAATAGATCACAATGAAACACTTAGGTTTGTTAATGCACCAATCGGTAAAGCAACAGACCCTATGTACAGCTTCCTGACGCTGGTACAAGATGATCCTTCGGTTCAAATCGTATCGAATGCGCAAATGAAATATGTGCAAGCCCAGATTGCATATTCAGATAATGAGTCACTAAAAGATCTACCCGTATTATCTGCGGCCGCACCATTTAAAGCGGGGGGACGTCATAGTGCCGCGTCTGATGTTGACTCTTACGTGCAAGTTGCAAGTGGTGATTTATCCTATAAGAATGCAGCTGATTTATACCTTTACCCAAACACAGTGGTTGCGCTTAAAATAACTGGGGCGGATCTAAAAAATTGGCTTGAATGTAGTGCCAATCAGTTTAACCAAATTGACCCAAATAGCACCGCTGCTCAATCTTTGATCAATTGGGATACTCACCGTACCTATAACTTTGACGTGATTGACGGTGTAACTTATAAAGTCGATGTAACTCAACCAAGTAAGTATGATGGTGATTGTGCGGTGATCAACGCAGGTGCAAACCGTATTGTTGATTTAACTTATACTGATGCAGATAACAATGCGATGAGCGGAAATGCGTTGATGGCGCAAGAGTTTATTGTTGCGACAAACAACTACCGTGCATTTGGTGGTAAGTTTGCGGGTACCGGTGCTGACTATGTTGTCATGGAACAACCTGATACTAACCGTGATGTTTTAGCGGCTTATATTACTGCTGAAACAGCGGCTAATGACGCTGTGGATCCTTCTGCTGATTACAATTGGGGCTTCTTGGATATCACTAGCTCAGTCGCATTAGATATTCGTTTTGAAACCCAAGATAGTGCAACGGCAGATAGTTTTATCAGTACTTACAATGAGCGTCCAATGACTAAATTGGCGGATCAAGATGATCTTGGTTTTGCTGTATACAAGATTGATTTAACAACACCTCAGCCATAAAATATGACTGTAAACAAAGCCTCTTAGGAGGCTTTTTTCACAACAATATCATTATAAATTTTAATGTGAATTTATAATGATATTGTTGTAAATTGAGGAGCGCAACAGTACTTGTGGGGGCTAAGGCCTAGGATGATATTGGATGTTGTGGTTATTAGAGCGTGATTGGCTTCGCCAAATTCAACTTGTGAACTGTCCTTAAATACAATTACCTGCTTTATTTATAATTAAAAAAGACAGGGTTCTTTGACTCTGGAAATAATTGCACTGCGTTTGTTTTCAATCAAAGATCGCAAAGATCCACTTTATTCCCCTTTTTTGTGTTCAGCTGAATCGTGTGGATATGAAATAAAAACTCTTTGAGGAACCATCTGTAGAAACCTTATATAAGTTTGCGAATTATAAAATGCACCAATTACAATGGGACAATTATTGATTGGAGGCATAACAGCTTTATAAGCACCACTTTGCACGAAAGCCGCGATACTATTAATTTGCGCTAATGGGGTCAGGTCTTTAATCTTGATCGTTAAACAATTAGAACTAGGTCTTTAGTTTTTAATTTTAATAAAAATGAATAAAAACAAAGGAAAACCACTTTTTTATTTTATCGGCAACTCAATATTAGAACGCAAAACCAATGCGGCTACGGAAATTTCCGTACATTTTTCTTGTTTGCTCGATGACTTTAGCAAGTGAAATCGTGGATGATTTCACTAGGTTCGGCACGCACAGGGATGTGCGTTCCGAGCCGGTGCG
>NZ_JBLIEK010000047.1:0-26638 GCF_047632995.1 Psychromonas sp. | reverse complement strand
GAGCCTGTGAATCAGGGAAGCAGACAATTAGGCTTATCTTTGACAATCCTCAGATGCTTCAATGGATCAGATTGAACTTCGAAGAACTTGAGGTTGAACGTACGCAAGAATATGTTTTGCGCTGGTCTGTGGATGGCGGGAAATCGTATCAGGAAATAGTACGTCAACAATGGAACTTCAGTCCCGAAGGTGCAACCAGTGAGTGTGAGGATTATCAGGTAGAACTTCCGGCTGTCACTGTTCTTGAGTTAACCATCAATCCAGACATAAGTAATAAGCATACAATTGCGACTTTAAAGCGGTTACAGATTGCCTAACAGTGCGCGCGGAGCCTAGTGTAAACAGAATGGAACACAGATGCGCACAAACCTGAATTGGCGTTCAATTCGCGTTGTTTCCGTTTGTTAAAATAGATCCTCAATCCCAGAAAAATGGACGGGAATCCGTAGCTGCCTTGGTTTAGTTTATTTATAAAAAGGGTTGGATCTCCGCTTTTGTTGCTTTCATCTATCTCCGTGATTTTTATTTAAGATAGGCGTGCTATTCTCTGGCATATTCGCTTGGCTGTTTTGGCAGCAGAAAGATGGATCCAGATAATATTAAATATTTGTAAGGATTTTAAGAACGGTTCTTTTTTAAATAGCTTTTAATATCAGCGATTTTTATCTCAACAAATAAAACGAAGGAAGCCTGTAATCAGTGATAAATTACCAAAAAAGCACGTTGTTAAATCTTGTTAAAAGTCATCCACAAGGTATTAAAGAGTATGACTTATTGAAGCTGCTCGATGCGCAACAACCCAAAGAAAAGCAACTCTCTATGTTTGATCATTTCGCTTTATTTCAGCAACATTTTCTCTTGTTTCATGCGCTTTATAAACTTTGTGATCAGCAACACGCTGATCAAAAAGGGCATATCATTATTCAGGCACTTAACATTCAATGGTTGCCCTATCGGGCTGTTGCACAACAGCGAGCAAGTTTGGAAAACAGGGATCCATTACGAGAATATTATCTAGACATAAAAAACTTGGAAGATACTACAAGTGAAGATGTCGATGACTTACTGGCCGGTTTTTGGCACAATATGAATGATGATAGCGAAAAACTTAGTGCCTTAGCGCTATTTGAATTAGATGCACCCTGCGATTTAGCCACCATTAAAAAACGTTATCGACAGCTTTTAGCCACGCATCACCCCGATAAAGGCGGCTCCGTTGCAACAGCACAATCATTGAATGATGCGATGGCGGTTTTAAAACGTTGCTACGCTGAAAGCTAAAGCATCCTTTGTAGATATGTTAAAAGGCGCGCAGGGCGAATCACTCGTTCCCACGCTGCGCTTTGAAATACCGTTCGTCATTCTCGATATGTTTAGTCGAGAATCTCAATGCCTCGTTCCCACGCTCTGCGTGGTAATGCAAATACCGTATCGGTTATTCGTAAGCCTTCGCTTGTAAGCTTTGGGTGTAACTTTCATTATTGGTATTCCGCCCTTGACGGCGTGTTACTTTTCTTCTATTTCTGATCGTCATTCTCGAGATGTTTAGTCGAGAATCTCAATGAGTTTTTAACCTAGTGAAAATAGAAGGGCAGGCAGAGCTTTGCCCGGTATGATCATGTCGATAGCCGTATCGGTTATTCGTAAGCCTTCGCTTGTAAGCTTTGGGTGTAACTTTCATTATTGGTATTCCGCCCTTGAAGGCGTGTTACTTTTTCTCAACAGCAAGAAAAAGTAACCAAAAAGTGCCGTTCCGAACGTTTTTTATTCTTGACTGCTCAATCACTTTTTAACGCACCGGCTTGGACAGCACATCCATGTGCTGGGCCAAGCCTAATGAAATCATCCATGATTTCCTTTGCTAAAGTAATTTATCAGCCAAGAAAAACGTAAACGGAAAGTAAGACGCTAGCCGAATTGGTTTTGTTTATTTATAAAAAGATATGTCTCATATTTTTATTACTGGTGGGGGATTTGTTAAAAGGGGCGCGGGCATTAGCCCGCTTTACTCTGCAGCCGTATCGGTTATTCGTAAGCTTTTGCTTGTGAGCTTTTGGTGTAACTTTCATTATTGGTGTTCCGCCCTGACGGCGTGTAGACGATGAGAAACCGAAACGCAGTTTCGCAGTTCGAGAGAGTCATGCTCTCTCAACAGCAAGAGAAAAGTAACCAAAAGAGTGCTGCCCCGAGCCATTTTTTAATATTGAAATGCCCAACCGCTTTTTAACGCACCACCTCAGACATTACGTCCCTGTACTGGCTGAGGTTAGAGAAAACAGAAGGGCACGCAGAGCTTTGCCCGCTCATAAACTAAACTGTCTTTTAATTCGCTCCATGTTTTCCCTTGCTAAAGCAGTCGTTCATTTCAATAAAAATGGACGGGGAATCCGTAGCCGCATTGGTTTGGTTTATTTATAAAAAGGGGCGCAGGCTTTAGCCTGCTTGCTCGATGTGGTAATGCTGATAGCCGCACCGGTTATTTTTAAGCCTTCGCTTGTAAGCTTTGGGTGTAACTTTCATTGTTGGTCTTCCGCCCTTGACGGCGTGTCACTTTTTCTCAACAGCAAGAAAAAGTAACCAAAAAGTGCCGTTCCGAACGTTTTTTTATCTTGATAAATAAATCCCTTTTTAACGCACCAGCTCGGAACGCACATCCCTGTGCGTGCCGAACTTAGAGGAATTGATTGATCAAGAAAAACGTAAACGGAAATTGCCTAGCCGCTGCTGGTGGACTTATATGCTTGAAGATCGTCGTGTGTAATAAAAATTTAAGACTTGATCCTTCCTCCTTTATTTAGGAGGTTGTGAAGTGAAACCGTGTTTTACCTTGATTAAGTATTCTAGTTTTTTTTATAAATATACTTGTAAGCTCATGTTTTTTATTAAAACAGGGCATGCTCACAGAAATCAATATGTGATTAAGACAGAGTGGGGTGGCAATTCAGTCGAAAGTTGAGTATGTCCATTTGTAAATTGTTTAAATTCAATTTATTAACCTACAAAATGTTTGGGTGCTCATTTTTTCTCTTGCGTAATTAATTAAACTAACGGGGTATTCACCGCAAATGAAACTTAATCAAGTACTTTCGTCTATTAATCAAGTCGAAAAATCCAAGTTTATTTCTTGTCTAGATAAATTATGTTCAAGTGCTATGCATGATGACAAGCAATTGGCAAAATCCGTTAGTAAAATTGATGGTCAAATAAAAAATGCATCAGGTATTGAAATTACCGCCTTGTTTTCCTTGGTGTCATCATATTTCAAAAATGAAATAAAAGAGCAGATTACTATGTCTGGCCCACAGATTGGTTTGTTGATTAACATCTTAACAAGAGATGGTAATAGTATTGCAAGAATCTCTTGGATTGAAACATTATATAACAAAGAATGGAGCGACTTAAATAAATCATCTAAAGAACTTCAAGAAGAAATTAACTCAAGTGAAACATTAGATGATTTCAGTCGAGGAACACTTTTAAGTATCTATCAAGATTGCTTAAAAGTAGCATTTCTTAATGATGAAAAGATAAATCGTGAGGCTAAAATAACTGATGATGAAAGAAGTATTCTTAATATACTGGCCGATAGACTAAAAATTTCCATGGATGAAGCCTCAGCGATAGAGCATATTATTGATCCTTTACCAAAAAACAATGCGTTAGATGGTTTGAATGCCCTAAGAGAAATGGGTGTTTTATTCATTAACCGAAAACGTTCAGAAGTATTTATTGCTGACGAAGTGGTTACCATTCTTAATGAAATACAAGATAAAGAATTAGCCGATAAGCATACTTTGCGTATTCTTCGTCGCTTAAGTGATGCCGAGCTTTCAAACATATTAAAGCACTACGGGAAGAAAATTCGTGGTGTGGAAAGAGTAGCTAAAATTAATACTATTATTCATTCTCGCGTTGCAATCCGGCATATATTGCATCGAGATATTTTTGGTGTAAATGAAACTCAAAATCAAAGAAAAGAAAGACTTAAAACTTTAATCACTGATTTAGATTTGAATGTTGAAAAAATTGGCACAACACTTGATGATAGAATAAATGTCATAATCAAAACACTTAATCAATCTGCTAATGATGAATTTGAAGCACTGAGTGCCGCTGGTTTTAAAGAGTTGTATTCAACCTTACAAATTCACTTTCCGAAACTTGAAACATTATTAAAAAGTGAATTTGAACTTGAAGATTCAGAAGAACTTGATACAGATAAACTTCGTGCATTAAGCATAACCCCTGTTGATATTTTATACTTGCTAAGTAATGATCAAATTAAAGCTGTGCGAGATAAAATGTCATTATCAAAAAGAGGCAATGCACGGCAGTTGATTTTAGAGTCTTTTGCAAATGCCAATGACAAGTTAATTGAGAACTATTCTGCTCTTGCCAAAAGAGATTTAACAAATTTGAAAGCCGCAGGAATTGAAATAGCAGAAGCCGAAATTGGTGTTAAGTTTGAAGAAATAACAAAAGAAATATTTGAAACACTAAATTTTGTTGTTGATGAAGATATCCGTAAAACAATTAATACTGCCAAAGATAAGACCGATATTATTATTTCATTAAGCGACAATGATGTAATTATAGGTGAAGCAAAAACGTGTAAGAATGGTGATTTTGCTAAATATTCAACAACATCACGGCAAGTTAAAGCGTATGTCACACGATGTGAAAATCAAGGTAAACGAGTAGCACAAGTATTAATTATTGCCCCAAGTTTTTCTGATGATTTTATTGAAAGTGCTGAAATGGATACAGAAGTAAATATCTCTTTGCTTGAAGCTGAAGGATTGAAGTTGATTTATGATGCATTCAAAGCTCGACGTCACCCTAAGTTTTCGGCAAAGCTATTAACTAAAGGTGGTTTGTTAAAAGCAGAGTTAATTGCAAAAAATATTTAATTTTTTATATCCCAGTCGTAAAATTCGGGGGGGATGTTGTTGGTAATTTATATGTTATGGAATAATCCAATGCGTTTGTTTCATCCCCGCCCATCTTTCTTGAAATGACCAACCGCTTTAGCAAGAAAAATAATGGCGCTAATTGTACGCCAGTTCAGCTTGTGAGCGGGGGGGAGGCTCTGCCGTCCCTGTATACGCGAAGAGGGTCAGGTCTTTAAACAGACTGATTTTATTTAAATTCGTTGTATTAGAATTCCAAACCAATGCGGCTACGAAAATTTCCGTACGTTTTTCTTGTGCTGAACAAGCGCTTTAGCAAGGGAAAACATGGATGTTTTCACTAACCTCAGCCAGTACAGGGACGTAATGTCTGAGGTGGTGCGTTAAAAAGTGGTTGGGCAGTACAAGAATAAAAAACGTCTCGGAACGGCACTTTTTGGTTACTTTTTCTTGCTGTTGAGAAGCATGACTCCCTCGAACTGCGAAACTGCGTTTCGGTTTCTCATCATCGACACGCCGTCAAGGGCGGAAGACCAACGACGAAAGATAAAATATCAGCTCACAAGCGAATGCCTACAAACCAATCAGTTAGATTAAAAACGCATTGAGATTCTCGACTAAACATCTCGAGTATGACGATCAAAAACAGAAGAAAAGTAAAGTCGCCGTCAAGGGCGAAACTCCAACAATGAATTATCACCAAACGCTCACAAGCGAATGCCTACGATAAACAAAAAAGGCGAGCCACGCACGCCTTAGTTACTGCTTACTGATCTGCTTTCTGCTTCTTCTTGTTTTTAAAATAACCAACCGCTTTCACCGTAACAACAGCACATAATCCCCAGAAAACTGCATGATAAAAAAGATGCAGTGATCCTTCACCAAGGGCGTGATCTTCATGGGCAAAGGCTTGGGCGCTGAGTAGCAGGGTAAAGATAAGGGTAAAAAATTTCATGGTATTTCCTTTTTATTTGTTAGCGAGAATAGGGGGCTTATTTAAGCATCCCTTCGGTTTCAATAAAGTCGATAATTTCAGCTAACCCTTGCTTAGTTTTCATATTACTAAAGATAAAAGGCCGGTCGCCGCGCATTTTTTTCGAATCTCTGTCCATTACCTCTAATGACGCGCCGACCAAGTCTGCGACATCAATTTTATTAATGATTAATAGATCTGATTTGGTAATACCCGGGCCGCCTTTACGCGGGATTTTATCGCCCGCTGAGACATCAATAACATACAAGGTTAAGTCCGAAAGTTCCGGGCTGAAGGTGGCGCTGAGGTTATCACCGCCGCTTTCAACCAATACAAAATCAAGATTGGGATGACGCTCGTGCAGATCATCGATGGCCGCTAAGTTCATTGAGGCATCTTCACGGATGGCAGTATGCGGGCAACCGCCGGTTTCCACACCGATAATGCGATCTTCCGCCAGAGCATTATTACGGGTTAAAAACTGCGCATCTTCATGGGTATAGATATCATTGGTGACCACTGCCATATCGTATCTGTCACGCAGTGCTAAGCATAACTGGCTGAGCAGGGCGGTTTTACCCGAGCCGACCGGGCCGCCGACGCCGATTCTTAAAAGTTGTTTTTTTCTCATAATAAATAATCTCTCTGGTTAAATTTTTAAGATCTAAATTATTTTTTTTTAGGATCTAAATAATCGCGTGTATTGTGTTTCATGCCAGGCACTGGCCATCGCTAAACGCGGTAAACTGCCGCCGATTTGATGATCGTCTAATTGATTGGCTATACTCAGCAGACTCTCTACCTTTGCGCTTAAATCAAATAAAAGATTCTGTGCCTGCGTTTGCCCTAACGGGACTAATTTAGTCGCTGCTGCGACTTGATTATCGATATAGGTCCAGCAAAAACCGCTTTGTGCTGCGCTTAAATCCAGCTGACAAAGGTAAGCGCTGATCGCAAACACGCTGACAAAACTCAGTTCCGGTTCATTTAATAATTCTAAATAAGGCGAGCTGTCGAGGCTGTCGAGTTGCTTTAATAAACGCACAAAGGCTTTACCCATGGCCAGATCCGCGAAGCGCAATTCACTGCTTTCACGGCAGGCGATAAGCTGCTGATTAGCGAGCTTAAAGCCTGCAAAATCACTGTTATCTAAGGCCAAATAGAGGCGCTTTAAAAGTGCCAAATCGGTGCGCGCAAGCGACTCACTTAAGTTCAGCTCAATCCAGCTAAAGGTGCTCTTTTGGCAGTTTATCCAGCCCATCTCAACCGCATACTCCAAACCCTGTGAGAATGAAAACCCACCCACCGGTAAGTTGGCACTGCACAGTTGCAGTAAACGGTTAAGTTTTAGCGCCGCGCTTTGTTTATCAGCTGTCATGACTATGGCTATGATGGCCTTGACTGGCTGCGCCGTAGGCCCCATTTTCAGGCTCAAAAATAGCGGGCATATTATTAATCGATAAACCGTAATTTTCAGCCAGCTCTTCGAGTACATGGTCGGGTTTAAAACGCACCCATAATTCACCGATTTGCAGCGAGGTATGGCGGTTTCCCAGGTGGTAACAGACCTTACTGAAATTGAGCCAGTCGCTCCCCACCGCGGTGGAAACATCTTCAGCTTTACCTTTTACTTCAAGCAGTAAACCGCATTCTGTTTTTAATATCTCGCCCACTAAAAGGGGATGCCCGCGCTGCATAAAAATGGCGATATCCGCCCCATTATCTGTCACGCTTTTAATCCGCGATTTTTTGCGAGTATCGTGATCTAAGGTGATTGAATCACCAATTTCATCGTGGCTATGATCGAGTCTTTCAAATACTTGTAACATTGCTTGTTTATTCCCTATCTGATTTTTCTGCATTCAATAACACTTTTTTTGCACAGCGCAGACAAGCTACGCAGTACAAATTAAAATAGGCAGTAACGTTGTGCAAGCGGCAACTCAGTTGCTGGCTCACAGGTTAACAGCTCGCCATCAGCGCGCACTTCATAGGTCTGTGCATCCACTTCGATTTTCGGCTCCCAGTTGTTATGGATCATGTCTTTTTTGCCGATATTGCGGGTGTTTTTACACACCCCTACCATACGTGTCATGCCGATTTTTTCCGGCACGCCCTTATCAATTGCCGCCTGTGATAAAAACGTCATGGAGGTTTTCGCCGCCGCAGAGCCGAAAGATCCGAACATTGGGCGGTAATAAACCGGCTGCGGTGTCGGAATCGAGGCATTGGCATCGCCCATGGGGGCGGCGGCAATAAAGCCTGATTTTATGATCATTGCCGGTTTGATGCCGAAAAAGGCCGGTTTCCATAATACTAAATCGGCCAGTTTACCCACTTCAATGGAGCCGACTTCATGGCTGATTCCATGGCTTATCGCGGGATTAATAGTGTATTTGGCGATATAGCGTTTTATACGGAAGTTATCATTGCGCTCTGTATCTGGGGCTAATGGCCCGCGCTGCTGTTTCATTTTATGCGCAGTTTGCCAGGTGCGAGTGATCATCTCACCCACACGTCCCATCGCCTGCGAGTCGGAGGCGATCATACTGATAGCACCCAAGTCATGCATAATATCTTCGGCGGCAATACTTTCTTTACGAATTCGCGAATCGGCAAAGGCCACATCTTCAGGGATAGAAGGGTCAAGGTGATGACAGACCATCAGCATATCGAGATGCTCATCTATGGTATTGACCGTATAAGGGCGGGTCGGATTGGTTGAAGAGGGCAGTACATTGGGCTCACCGCAGGCGCGGATAATATCGGGGGAATGACCGCCGCCTGCACCTTCGGTATGGTAGGTATGGATAGTGCGGCCTTTAAATGCAGCCATGGTATCTTCGACAAAACCTGATTCATTTAAGGTGTCGGTATGAATGGCTACCTGCACATCATATCGTTCAGCAACGGATAAACAGTTATCAATAGAAGCCGGGGTGGTGCCCCAATCTTCATGGAGTTTTAATCCGCACACACCCGCTTCTATCTGCTCTTCCAGGGCTAGCGGTAAGCTGCTATTGCCTTTACCGAGAAAGCCAAAGTTCATGGCAAAATCGTTAGTGGCCTGCAGCATTTTATGAATATTCCACGGCCCGGGAGTGCAGGTTGTGGCATTGGTGCCTGTTGCCGGGCCGGTGCCGCCGCCTATCATAGTGGTGACACCCGACATTTGCGCCTCTTCAATCTGCTGCGGGCAGATAAAGTGGATATGCGCATCTATGCCGCCGGCGGTTAAAATTTTACCTTCACCGGCAATTACTTCTGTGCCCGGGCCAATCTCGATATCAATATTATCTTGAATATCCGGATTACCTGCTTTACCGATAATTGCGATCCGGCCCTCTTTAATTCCCACATCGGCTTTAACTATTCCCCAGTGATCGACAATCAGGGCGTTGGTAATAACCAGATCTACAGTCTCATAGCAGGACGCCTGACTCTGTCCCATACCGTCACGAATTACTTTACCGCCGCCAAATTTAACCTCTTCACCATACTGAGTATAATCTTTTTCAACTTCTAACCATAAATCGGTATCGGCCAGCCGCACTCTGTCACCCACAGTGGGCCCGAACATATGTGCATAGGCGTGTTTATCTATCGTAGCCATTTTATAGATCTCCTTGAATGTCGGCGCGAAAGCCAAAAACGCGGCGTTTGCCGCGATAGGCTATCAATGTCACTTGTCGTTGCTGACCCGGCTCAAAACGTATGGCGGTGCCGGAGGTGATATCAAGACGATAACCGCGACACTTTTCCCGCTCAAATTTGAGGGCCGGATTGACTTCATAAAAATGATAATGAGAGCCGATTTGAATCGGGCGATCACCTGAATTGGCAACTGTTACGATTAATTGCTCACAGCCTACATTTAACTGCAGGTCACCGGGATCTGTTTTTATTTCACCTGGGATCATAGTTTGCTCCGTTAAATAATTGGGTTGTGTACGGTTACCAGTTTAGTGCCATCGACAAACGTGGCTTCAACTTGTACTTCCGGAATCAGCTCGGCAATCCCGTCCATTACCTGATCGCGAGTTAGTAAGGTGCGCCCGTAATCCATCATTTCCGCCACACTTCTTCCATCACGCGCCCCTTCAATGATCTCCATTGAGATATAGGCCATCGCTTCAGGATAATTTAGTTTTACACCGCGCTTTAAACGCCGCTCAGCCAGTAATGCGGCGGTAAAAATCAGTAGCTTGTCTTTTTCTCTGGGTAATAAGTCCATAATAATCTCTTCTTCTGTGTGCCAATTAGGTGTGCCAAATTCGCGGTTGAATAGCCGTTTTTCCAATCAGTAGCGGGCGCAGCAGTTGCCATAAGCTTATAAATAACTGCTTGCACTCCTGTGCGTGATGCCCTAGATAACGGATCACAAATAAACCGTTAATCTCTGTAATGCTGACTTTTTGCTGCGCGTTTTCTGCCGTTATTTTTTCCCGCAATCGTTCGACTAGATCTTTGCGCGTTGCTGGCGTATTTAAATTTTCCGGGGCATAGGCTAAAAAGGTAGCAAAAACAGTGTTACCTGCGAGACCAGCGGGATGCGTCAATAAATTATTGCCCGGCGACAGGCTGATACGATCATGGTAAATAAGTGTACCGTCACAAAACAGGCGGTTTAACTGGCAGTATTTTCCTTTAATAAAGGATTGCTCTGAATCGGGCAGTCCCAAACAGGTGATATCCCAACCGAGATAAACACTCGTCGAAGTTAAGTTGATATCAATCATATTAAAGCCATCCGCACCTTCATAAACAATCGTTTCCTGCGGAAAATTTTCACATCTGGCCTGCGCTTCAAGGTCAAATTGGGTGATTTGAGTTTGCTGTGAATCGCCGATATAAAGATCTTCACGGGCGCGGTAAAAACGTCCGGCGCCCGGGGTGGTAAATAACAGATGGGCATTTTTTTTAACGCTAACACCAATACGCAGCTCATCACCGGAAACTATTCCGGCGGGGGGATGGAGCAGATAAATATGCGCGCAGTCCGGCCCCTCGGGATAAAAGGCTTTCTGCACCGACAACGGCCCTTTACGCTGGGTGCGCGTTAGCTGCGTACCAACAGAAGTATCGCTAAATTCCAGCATTAAATGCGCTAGCCACTGGTTTTTTGGCGGTGCAGTTAGCGTCGGTTTTGTTATTACAGTGGTTAACATGGTTAAATTAATTATCCTTAATTATCCCGAGATGAGGTTATTTAGACTGCTAAGTATTGACCGACCAGTTGATCGGTTAGTTCCTGCATCTCGCCGGAGGCGATAACCTGTCCTTTTTCCATCAGATGGAAATATTCACCCACCGCGCGTGCAAAGGGGAGTTTCTGCTCAACCAAAATAATGGTCATTCCCTGCTCTTTATTTAACTTTAAAAGCACATCGCGGATCAGCTGCACGATATTGGGCTGGATCCCTTCATTGGGCTCATCCAAAATTAGAATATCGGGATTGAGCACTAACGCGCGGGCGATGGCCAGTTGCTGTTGCTGCCCGCCGGAGAGATCGCCGCCGCGCCGGTGGATCATCTCTTTTAGCACAGGAAAAAGTTTAAATATGTGAGCCGGTATGGTTTTACTGGGTTGCCGTGAACAATTTAAGCTTATTTTTAAATTTTCTTCAACGCTCAGCTGCGGGAAAATATGACGCCCCTGCGGTACATAACCGACACCGATTTCGGGGCGCTTTTCGACGCTGCTTTTACTCATATCGTGACCGTTAATCATTAAACTGCCCGAGCTTAGCGGTAATAAACCCATAATAGTTTTCAGTAGGGTGGTTTTGCCGACCCCGTTGCGGCCCATAATGCAGGTGCGCGATCCTTTTTTAATATCAAGAGAGAGATCCCATAATATCTGCGTGCCGCCATATTTTTGATCAACCGATTTTAATTCAATCATAATTCAGCCTGCTCCTCACCCAAATAAACTTCCCGTACATCTTTATTTTCCTGAATTTCATCCATAGACCCTTCCGCCAATACCGCCCCCTGATGTAACACGGTGACGGTACGGGCAATGGAGCGCACAAAGGCCATATCATGTTCAACCACGACCACAGAATGTTTGCCTGCCAGTGATGTTAATAACTCAGCGGTGCGCTCAGTCTCTTGCGCTGTCATACCCGCAACAGGCTCATCAACCAATAACAAGCGCGGCTCTGCGGCGAGTAACATGCCAATCTCCAGCCACTGTTTTTGCCCGTGCGATAAACGTCCCGCCGGATAGTGGCGCTCGGCAACCAGCCCTATGGTATAAAGCACTTCATCTATTTTATCTTTCTGCGCGCCGCTGAGTTTATGAAACAGTGCGCTCCAGATCCCTTTATCGCCAGCTAGACTCAGTTCGATATTTTCAAACACGCTGAGCGCTTCAAATACCGTGGGTTTTTGAAATTTACGGCAGATCCCCGCGCGGGCAATCTGTGATTCATCGAGCTGCAGCAGATCTATCTGCTGCCCGAAACTGACTTTACCTGTGTCGGGCCGGGTTTTCCCTGTGATCACATCCATCAAGGTGGTTTTACCCGCCCCGTTGGCACCGATCAGGCAGCGCAGTTCACCATCTTTGATATATAAGTTGAGATCGTTAAGCGCCTTAAAGCCATCGAAACTGACACTGACCCCTTCCACATATAAGATCATGCCATGCGAGGTGTCCGGGCTAATCGACTCTTTAGAGGAGATTGGCATCCCTTTTTTATCTACTATCATGATTTAACCTCAGCGGCAGTGGGTGGCGCGTTGTTTGCTGGTAATTTATCTGTCTGTGCGGGGGGATCTAGTTTATTGACCACGCTAGCAAACAGACCTGCCAGCCCTTTGGGCAATAACAATGTCACTAAAACAAAGAGTCCGCCCAGTCCAAATAACCAGACTTCAGGCATAATCGCGGTAAAACGTGTTTTCGCATAACTGACCACGACCGCGCCAATAATCGCGCCATATAAAGTGCCGCGTCCGCCGATGGCGACCCAAATAACAATCTCAATGGAGTTCAAAGGTGAAAACTCGCCGGGATTGATCATGCCCACCTGCGGGACATACAGTGCGCCCGCCAGGCCAGCCAGCATTGCCGAGACAACAAAAATCCACACTTTATAATGTTGGGGTTTGTAACCGACAAAACGGACTCTGTCTTCGGCATCGCGAATCGCTGTGACCACGCGGCCCATTTTTGAATTGACAATAAAATGGCTGACTGCATACCCAAAAGCCAGTGCAACGGCGGTGGCGACAAACAGCGCCAGTTTGGTATCGGGTGACTGCAATGAAAAACCAAAAATCTCTTTAAAATCGGTTAAGCCATTATTGCCACCAAAGCCCATTTCATTACGAAAGAATGACAGCAGCAGCGCATAGGTCATCGCCTGCGTCATAATCGACAGGTAAACGCCGCTCACCCGAGAGCGAAATGCCATGCTGCCGAAAATGTAAGCAAGTAGTCCGGGGCCGGCAAATACCAACAACACCATCATCAGTATGCTATCCGATCCCGCCCAGTACCAAGGCAGTTCAGTCCAGTTAAGAAATACCATAAAATCAGGCAGTTCCGGGTTGCCGTAGACGCCGCGATCACCTATCTGGCGCATCAGATACATACCCATAGCATAACCGCCGAGCGCAAAAAATGCGCCGTGGCCCAAGCTTAAAATGCCGCAATATCCCCACACTAAATCGACCGCTAAGGCGAGCAGGGCATAACAGAGATATTTGCCGAGCAGGCTGACCGTATAATCACTGACATAGAAAAAAGAGCCTGGTGTAAAGGCTAAGTTACACACTGTCACATAGAAGGTTGAGATAAATAAAATCGCAATCACAAAATGTAAACTGTTGAGTTTTTTAAAAGCTGCTGAATCAAGTAAATTTTTCATTATTCAACCGACCTCCCTTTTTGAGGAAACAAGCCTTTAGGTCGTTTTTGAATAAACAACACTAATCCGACCAGCACTATGATATTAGCCAGAACAGGCCCCATCGATGGCTCTAAGAATTTGTTAAAGGTGCCCAACGTCATTGCGGCCAATAATGTGCCCCATAAGCTACCGACACCGCCAAATACCACCACCAGGAATGAATCGATAATATAGGCCTGTCCTAAGTTAGGGCCGACATTGGTTAACTGACTTAACGCCACACCCGCAATTCCTGCGACCCCCGATCCTAAGCCAAAGGTGATCGCATCCACCCATGAGCTTTTGATACTTAGCGCGCGCGCCATATCGCGGTTTTGCGAAACTGCACGCACATGCAAACCTAAAGAGGTTTTTTTCAAAATCATTAATAAAGAGAAGAACACCATCAGCGCGAACAAAATAATATATAAGCGGTTATAGGTTAATGAAAAGAGAGGATTAATCTCCAGTGAGCCACTCATCCACTGCGGTGCTTCCACCTGACGGTTGAGCGGTGAGAAAACCGTTCTTACTAATTGCTGTAAAATCAGGCTGATCCCAAATGTTGCCAGAAGCGTTTCTAACGGGCGTCCTTTTAAGAAGCGGATCACGCCGCGTTCAATTAAAATACCGACTAAACCGGAAACTACAAAGGCGGCGGGCACCGCCATCAGCAATGAATATTCAATTAAGTTTGGAAAGCTTTGCTGAATCACATAGGTGGTATAGGCGCCGAGCATCATCATTTCACCGTGTGCCATATTAATCACACCCATCACGCCGAAGGTGATGGTCAGCCCAATCGCTGCCAGTAATAAAACCGATCCTAAGCTTAAGCCAAAAAAGAGATGATCAAGCAGTTGGTAGAAATCACCGTCCTGCTCCATTTTACCTATCGCATGAGTGAGTGCGTTGTGCAGTTCGCTCTTGTTTTGTGGAGCAGATAAGTCCTGCTGCGCAGATAATTTATTAAGCTGTTTTACCAGCGCATTTTTAACCGCCGGCTCCAGTCTGCCTTTTAACTGGCTAATCGCCGCGATTTTTTCAGCTAGCGTGCCTTTATCTAACTGCTCAACAAGCAGCACTACCGACATCAGTACGCGTATATCGTTTTTCTGTTCTTTTTTTATTAATCGCGTAACGCTGGCAATGCCTGTTTTATTCGGGTTATCTAAAAGTTGCTTAACGGCCTGTAGGCGCACCGTCGCAGATTTGTCGGATAAATCGATATTGGCTAATAGCTCGCGAATCTGCCCGCGGATGCGGTTATTGGTTCTGATTTTCTTGAGTGCATAAATAGTGACGGGTGCTAATTCGCTGGCATTTAAAACAGACGTTAAATTATAGGTTTGTTGCTGGTTTTCCTGTGCATAAACAAGCTCATGAGCCGACTTAAGGTAATACAGTTGGCCCTCCATCAAGTTCAGCAACAGCTCAGGTACCTGCGGTGCTGATTGGGCTGCGATTTCATCTACTAAAGGTGCCATCTTGGACAATCTTGTTGTTGGTAACTGCGCAATCAGTACTTCGAACCCGGTATTGTTTTCTGTTGCCGGGGCATCTGCATTAGTGGCAAAGGCATGCAACGAGATGAGGGAAAAAAACAACAGGGAAAATATTCGTAACATTAGTTATTCCTTAATGTTAAAGAATTTACTTCTTATAAAAAAGAGAGGTATTGCTACCTCTCTGATAATCACTTTATATTAGCTTTTGCTTCGTACTATTCACCTGAACATTTAGCTGTTTTGATGTTGAAGTTACCGCAGCTAACGGGGGCCGTCCAATCTGAGATCAACTCTTTAGAGCTTGGTAAAAAGTCAGACCATGCATCACCGATAACCGTATCAGGTGTTGACCAAACTACTTCAAACTGGCCATTGTCTTGAATTTCGCCAATCAGTACAGGCTTAGATAAGTGGTGGTTTGAGTTCATTACCGCAATACCGCCGGTTAAGTTAGGTATAGCTATCCCGATCATCGCTTGTTCAACCGCATCAACATCTGTAGTACCTGCTTTCTCAACCGCTTTCACCCACATTTTGAAACCTATATAGGTCGCTTCCATGGGATCGTTGGTTACGCGTTTATCATTACCGATAAATTTTTTCCAGCTGGCGATAAATTTGTCGTTTTCTTCTGTTCTAACACTTTGGAAGTAGTTCCAAGCGGCCAAGTGACCTACTAGCGGCGTGGTATCAAAACCAGAGAGTTCCTCTTCACCCACAGAGAATGCCATCACAGGAATATCTTCAGCTGAGATCCCCTGGTTGCCTAGCTCTTTGTAGAAGGGGATATTTGCATCGCCGTTAATGGTTGAAACTACGGCCGTTTTCTTGCCAGTTGAGCCAAATTTTTTCACATCCGCAACAATATTCTGCCAATCTGAATGACCGAAAGGGGTGTAGTTGACCATAATGTCTTTTGCTTTGACCCCTTTTGATAACAGGTAAGCTTCTAATATTTTATTGGTGGTACGTGGGTAGACATAATCGGTGCCCAGTAATACCCAACGTTCTGCGCCGATATCATTCATCAGGTAATCAACCGCAGGAATCGCTTGCTGGTTTGGCGCAGCACCGGTGTAAAATACATTTCGCGAGGACTCTTCCCCTTCATACTGAACCGGATAGAACATCAGTCCATTGAGCTCTTCAAGTACAGGTAGTACAGATTTACGTGACACAGAGGTCCAGCTACCAAAAATGACATCTACTTTCTCTTTGGCCAGGAGTTCACGTCCTTTTTCGGCAAATAGCGGCCAATTTGAAGCCGGATCAACCACCACCGCTTCGAGTTTTTTGCCCAGCAGTCCGCCTTTAGCATTTTGATCCGCTATCATCATCAGCACGGTATCTTTAAGTGTTGTTTCACTGATAGCCATGGTGCCTGATAAAGAATGTAATACGCCAACTTTGATGTTCTCCGCAGCATAGGTTAAATTGGTCATTAACCCCGTTGCAACAATTGAACTGGCTAAAATAAGCTTTTTAAATTTCATAGTGAGTTTCCTTTTCTTTATCATTAAGTATTAAAACTTTTTTATCGGCTTAAATGGCCGGCTTCAAAATCTTAATCACAACCTTATTCCGAGTGGGTTTAGTATCCAGTAATTTAGACAACCATTAAATGCGTAAAAGCGCGCAATAGACTACGTAAAACTACGCATATAAATAGCCATATTAGTGATGTAAAATAGTTAACCCTTTGCCCGTAAATCAAACCGATTAACCTAAACCAAGTCGTATATTATGATCGCGAATCAAAAAATAATAAAAGCACGCCGCACCTATAATAAGCTCGTGGCGAACGAGATGATGGAGGATTTTGCGTTACGTTTTACGGCCAGACGTGCCAGAAAATGGTCATTAAACCGTATCTCTGTGACCGCATTAGGGACCATCTCTTTTCTGGTATTAGAGGCGATTGGCGGGGCGATCACGCTTAACTACGGTTTTGAAAATTCGGCGTGGGCTATTTTGGCGGTGACTTTTATTATCTTTTTCACCGGGCTGCCGATCAGTTATTACGCGGCAAAATATGGGGTGGATATCGATCTGCTCAGCCGCGGCGCCGGATTTGGTTATATAGGTTCAACCATTGCTTCCCTTGTCTACGCCTCTTTTACTTTTATCTTTTTTGCCCTTGAAGCCTCCATTATGTCCATGGCGCTGCAAATCCTCTTTGGATTGCCCTTATCAATCGGCTATATCGTCAGCGCACTGTTGGTCTTGCCGTTAGTGACACACGGTATTACCTATATCAGCCGTTTTCAGGTGTGGACGCAGCCCCTGTGGATTGCACTGCAGCTGCTACCGCTGTTTTTTGTTTTTACACACGCCGACGCTCAGCTCGATGCTTGGATCAACTTTACCGGCAAGGCTGGGGAGTCCGGCGCATCATTCAACTTGTTATTGTTCGGCGCGGCATCTGCTGTATTGCTGTCGTTAGTGGCGCAGATTGGCGAGCAAGTTGATTTTCTGCGTTTTTTACCTGAAAAACCGCAGCAGGGAGCTTGGCGCTGGTGGTTGGCGCTGATTGCTGGTGGACCTGGTTGGATTTTTTTTGGTGCCCTGAAACTGTTTTTAGGATCGTTTCTGGCTTACTTTGCGCTAAAGCAGGGGATAGCAGCCCCGCTTGCGGGCGATCCCGCGCATATGTATCAGCTGGCCTACAGTTATGTTTTTGCCAATCCCCATATCAGTATGATTGTCGCCTGCTCCTTTGTGGTGATTTCGCAGTTAAAAATCAATGTCGCCAATGCCTATGCAGGATCGCTGGCATGGTCAAACTTCTTTTCGCGGGTGACCCTGACTCATCCCGGCCGCGTTGTGTGGATGCTATTTAATGTCGCGATTGCTTTATTGCTGATGGAACTGGGGATTTATCAAACCATTGCCAGCATGTTGTCAGTTTATTCGGTGCTTGTTTTGGCTTGGCTGAGCTCTGTGGTTGCAGATCTTGTTATTAATAAACCCTTGGGGATAAGTCCCAAGCATATTGAATTTAAACGTTCCCATTTATACGATATTAATCCGGTCGGTGTTGGTTCAATGCTGATCGCTTCACTGGCGGGCTTTAGCGCGCATCTGGGCTGGTATGGGGAAACCATACAAGCGTTGGCATCCTTTATTGCCTGTTTTTTACCTTTTATCACAGTGCCCTTGATAGGTTGGTTAAGCAAAGGCAAATATTATTTAGTGGCGAACAATAAACCCATTATTCATAAGATTACGACCTGCCATATTTGCGAGAACGCCTTCGATCCTGAAGATATGACGTTTTGCCCGGCCTATGGCAAAGCGATCTGCTCGCTGTGCTGCAGTTTAGATGTGCGTTGTGGCGACAAGTGTCGCCCGAACGCCACGCTCTCACAGCAGGCTCATGATTTTTTCAGCCGTTTTTTAAGCGCGCCACTGCTGACTAAATTGGCCACCCCTCTGAGCCAGTTTCTTGCGGTGACTTTCGCATTAAGTTTTATTGGCGCCGGTATTTTATTTTTGATCTATCTGCAAGTCCCTCTGGACGATCCCCGCGTCAAGCAGCTCTTTGCCAGTACTTTAGTGAAAATATTTTTTCTGCTGCTTATTATAATAGGGGTGGTGAGCTGGCTGTTTATTTTGGCGCGCAGCGGCAATCATACAGCGTTAAAAGAGTTACGCTCACAAACCAACGCGCTGGCCAAAGAGATCAACGCTCATGAGCAGACAGCATCTGCGCTGCAGGGAGCCAAAGAGGTAGCGGAAGCGGCCAATGAAGCGAAAAGCCGGTATCTCGCCGGATTAAGTCATGAATTGCGCACGCCGCTCAATGTATTATTGGGTTATGCTCAGCTACTTAGTCGCGATCAGGCTCTGCCAGTAAAGCAGCGAGAAATGGTCGCCATTGTGAAACGCAATGGCCAGCATCTGGCGGATCTTATTGAAGGTCTCTTGGAAATATCTAAAATTGAAGCTGGCCGGGTTAATCTGCAGCGTGATGAATTTAATTTAAAAGCTATTTTGCAGCAACTGGTGGATATGTTTCAGATGCAGGCGAGTAAAAAAGGGCTTAAATTCTTTTATCTTGCCAGCCCCAATCTGCCTGATTATGTGGCCACAGATAAGCAGCGGCTGCGACAAATTCTGATTAATTTAATTTCCAATGCCATTAAATACACCGAGCAGGGGTCGGTCACGTTTAAAGTCACCTATCGCAGTGAGGTGGCACATTTTAGTGTGATTGATACGGGCAGCGGTATTTCGAAAAGTAATCAAGAGCTGATTTTTAAACCTTTTGAGCAGATTAGGAATACCCATACGCAAGCTATTAAAGGGACGGGGTTGGGGTTAACTATTTCTCGCTCACTGGCGGAGCTGATGGGCGGGGAGATAAGTTTAAGCAGCAAAATAGGTCAAGGCTCGACCTTTAATTTCCGTTTAATGCTCTTTAAATTACATAAAGATCCGAAAGAGCCTGAATTTAATAAATTGCAGGCGACAGGCTACAGCGGCAAAAAACAGACCCTGTTAGTGGTTGATGATGATATTAATCAGCGCGACCTAATGTCGGCACTGTTAAAGCCGATCGGTTTTGAGGTGTTACTGGCCGAAGACGCGCAGCAAGGTTTTACGCTGTTAGAAGAGCGGGATATTGATCTTATTTTATTGGATGTGCAGATGCCGCAAATGAATGGTTGGGAGATGGTTAAGCGAATACGTGAAAGTCATTATGGTATGCCGGTACTGATGGTCTCGGCAAATGCCCGTGATGCCGAATATAATTTACAGGCAGAAGGTTACCATAGCGGCTATATTGCAAAACCGATCAATCTCGATGCCTTACTGGGCAAAATAGCGCAGTTATTGAATCTGGACTGGCGCTATAAAGAGAGCGAAACAGACCAAGCCACCGCTATTTACAGAGCAGATAAACCTTTAGTGCCAAGCGAGCAGTACCAAGCCTTGATCGCCTTGGCTGAAATTGGTTATTTGTCCGGTTTTAAAGATAAATTTGCCGAGATAGAGTCTCAATATTGCTATCCTCCCGAGAGTGCATCGCAAATCAAGGAGTATGTTGAAGTGTGTAATTTCCCTAAGATCATTGAGTATTTAAGAGAGTTAAATCATGAAGCATGAGAGTAGTGATGTTGTTTTAGTGGTCGATGATTCTCCTGAATCTTTAGGCATGCTCAATGTTGCCCTTAATAGCCAGGGCTATACGGCATTGGTTGCACTAAATGGCTTGCAGGCGTTAGCTATCGCCGAGAAAGTGCCGCCTGATGTGGTGTTATTAGATGCCATGATGCCGGAAATGGATGGCTTTGAAACCTGTCGCCGTTTGAAGCTTATTTTGCCTAATACACCGATTATTTTTATGACCGGATTAACTGATGTTGAAGATGTGGTTAAAGGCTTTGAAGCGGGTGGGGTCGATTATGTTACTAAGCCTATTTCACCCGATGAAGTGATTGCGCGTATTAAAAGACATATTGAAACCGCAAAATTGGCATTAAGCGCGCAGGATGCGCTCGATCATGCAGGTAAAAATGTATTTTGCGTCAGCGAGTTAGGTCGTCTGTCTTGGGCAACGCCGTATGTGCATGCTTTAATAGAGCAAACATCCCAAGAGGATCCCAGTCCGTGGGCAAGTATGGCGCTATTAATAGAGAACTGGTTAAAAACGGATAGAGCACAAAATCTGAAAATAAACTGTTTTTCAGAGCAGATCGAAGTTTATTACGAGCGCCAGCAGGAAAAAATGCATCTGTTGCGCATTGTCCAAAAAGCAGCTCAAAAAAATCCGCAAGATTTACAAAATAAGCTTCCAATAACTAAACGTGAATCAGAAGTGCTGTATTGGGTCTCTTACGGTAAAACAAGTTGGGAAATTTCACTTATTTTAACCATGAGCCCGCGTACTGTTAATAAACATTTAGAGCAGATTTATAAGAAATTGGGCGTTGATAACCGTACCTCAGCAGCGGCTATTTCAATTCGCATACTGGAGGCTTAATCACCTCGATTTTTTTGTCGAAGAAGCAAAGCAAATACCGTTCGTCATTGTCGAGATGTTCAGTCGAGAATCTCAATGAGTTTGTAACCTGTGGAAACAGAAGGGCACGCAGAGCTTTGCCCGCTCATAAACCTAAACTGTCGTTTAATTCGCTCCATGTTTTCTCTTGCTAAAGCAGTCGTTAATTTAAATAAAAATGGACGGGGAATCCCTAGCCGCATTGGTTTATTTATAAAAACATCTGGCTGCCCCCACTTTTTTGTTGTAAATAAGTTATTGATATTAAATATTTTGTGGTGGTTTTTTTATTTTATTGTGACTTGTGAACGAGACTTCTGAAGTATTATGTGATGCACAATCTAGTCGGCATTTTTGTATTAGCCGAGCAGTGATGAAAGAAACTCGATCGGGTTGTTCATACGCTCAAACATCATGTCACGAAACGCTACAACTCTGGCAGAAATCAGTTTTCTATCCGACCACACGATATCAACATTGCCCGACGGGCACTCTACATCTTGTAGTACTTCCTCCAGCTCTCCATTTTGCTCAAATATCTTTAAATCTACTGATGGAATAATGCAGATCCCTAAACCTGCTTTGGCTGCCTGAATGGTCAGCCTGAGACTATTGATGGAATATTTTGGATTCACTGGTACTTTAAAGGCCTGCCCCTTCTGCTTGAGTTCCAAATAAGGAATGCTACGGGACGCCAGCAGATGGTGCTTGAGCAATTCCTCTACTTGAGTTGGCTTACCGTGTTTTTCTAAGTAACTTGGTGCTGCGGCAAAGGATAGCGGACTCTCAAACAAGCGACGTTGAACTAGGCTAGGTGTCTGAGCAGGAGTGGTGACTACGGCTAGGTCTATTTGATCATCAAAAAACCTTTCTGTATCGGATGAAAAATGAATATGAATACTCACATTAGGGTGAGTATTCATAAACTCAATCGAG
Organism: Psychromonas sp.; assembly: GCF_047632995.1. Taxonomy (GTDB): domain Bacteria; phylum Pseudomonadota; class Gammaproteobacteria; order Enterobacterales; family Psychromonadaceae; genus Psychromonas. The sequence continues at coordinate 4,406 of NZ_JBLIEK010000047.1, read as the reverse complement.
AGCGGCTGCAAATAATAGTCGGCGAACGCTTCAGAGCAAGAAACATGGATATCCCCCGTCAATGTTGTCTGGCTGTTTGACAGCTGAGTCCACTGATCATCGATCTGATGAAAAATCGATGCAAAACGTTGATAGCACTCTTCCCCATCGGTGGTGAGTTGAAATTTTTTGGCATTTCTATGCAGCAATTTATCACCTAAAACCTCTTCTAGTTGCGACACCGCGCGAGACAATGTCGGTGCAGATACTTTTGTCTGCAAACTTGCTGCCGTAAATCCACCACACTCTACAGATTGGCAGAACCAGTAAAGGTTTGAAATATCTTTGGCTTTCATCAATACCTACCTAAATGACCATTTATTCAGCGATTTAGAATAGCTTCAATATTTCATATTTGCAAGTTTATAATTCACAATCAATCATTTATGAATGGTTGAAGTGAGGTTAAACTAGTTGTTAAGAAATGAGCGATAACACAACAAACACTCTCATATTTATTAATTACCAATAAGGAAAGCAATATGAAATCACTTATTAAAACTATCGTTATCACAACAACAGTTCTATCGATGAACGTTTTTGCAGCCAGTGCTATGGAAAGCTTAAGTATTAAAACGATAATGCAAACCATGACACCAGCGCAAGTTGAAATGACGCTAGACAACTGGAAGAGTGAAGAGATGACTCACATTGAACAGCGAGCACAGTTAGTCTCAGACGGATTATCACTTAATCATCGACGTGAATTAGTTAAACAACAGATCGAACGTGAATACAGTCAAACAGCGAAAACATTTGGTTTGTAAGGAATATCAGGGAGTAGATTGCTCCCTTTTTTTGGCCTTCGTCGGTCTTACATCAGAAGCTAATAGTTTTTAGGTAATTAATAAAAAGAAAAGACAGCCACTTTTATTTTATTGTAAATTCAATATATTAGAATTGTATACCAATGCGGCTACGAAAATTTACGTTCGTTTTTCTTGTGCTAAAGCAGCCGTTCATTTCAATAAAAATGGACGGGGAATCCGAAGCCGCATGGGTTTGGTTTGTTTATTGAAATGTTTGGATGTTCCCGATTCCCCCCGATTTTTCCATTTCTGATCGTCATTCTCGAGATGTTTAGTCGAGAATTTCAATGAGTTTTAACCTAGTGAAAACAGAAGGGCACGCAGATTTTTGCCCGCTCATAAACCTAAACTGTCGTTTAATTGCTCCATGTTTTCTCTTGCTAAAGCAGCCGGTAATTTCAATCAAAATGGACGGAGAATCTGTAGCCGCATTGGTTTTTTTTATTTTAAAAAAAGCTTTGGGTGTCGTCTTTATTCTCGAGGTTGTGAAGTAAAGTGTGTATTTATATTGATTAAGTATTTTTGTTTTTTTTATTAACGTACCTGTAATATCATGTTTTTTTGGCAAAAACGGGGCGGGCTCACAAAAATCAATAGATGATTAAGGCAAAGTGGGCCGCTTATTTAATCGAAAGTCGAGAATATGCATTTTTTGAATTGTTAAAATTCAATAAATTAACCTTGAAGGTTTGGGGGGGGACTTTTCCTCCTTGTTACTGTTTTTTTTGTCATGTTACCTTCATTTTTTTGTCACATATTTGTTATAGAGTTTAACAATCAATACATTAGTTATTTGCGGGATTAATTAACTTTGCGACTTTACTTTTTATAATCACAAATTTACTAAGCAAATATCTTTTATGTTGTTAATGGGTCAATTATTTACTCTGTTTTTTTATTGTTTCTTGTTCGAAATTAAAACTAACCAAACTGACTTTTTTACCTATTCAAATTATGAAACTTATTATTTGAATAAAAACTTATTAAGTAAATCAATATATAAGGAAATAAAATGCAAATAAGGAATGTTACTAAAGTGTTATCGAGTGTGCTTCTCGCTTCGGTCGTGATTGGCTGCTCAGATGATACTGAGGTTGTTTATATTACGTCACCAATTACGGCGCCAATTACTGCGTCAATTGCGGATCGCATCGATCTAGGTCCATTTAAATGTACAGATGCAGAATTAGCTGAGGATGCTGCTAAAGATTGTCGTTTGTACATTAAAGGTTCAATGAACAGTTGGTCATCTCGTCCTGAAGCGCAATTGCATTATCAAGGTGAAGGAGAATATATTGCCTTGTTTAGTATGAAACCAGGCGATTACTCATTTAAGATATCAGATCCAAATTGGAGTGCTGAACGCGATTTGGCGATTGGCCAAGATGCTAATGCTGGAGTGGTATTTGATACAACGATGGAATTGCAACGTAAATACGATGATTTTTCTAATCAGAATATGGATATTACAGTCGCCAATGATGAAGACCAAGTGTATCGCTTTACCTTAGATTCTTCAGAGGGTATTAATAATCCAACCTTGAAGATTCAAAACATCACCGCGTTCGATGCTGATGATCTAACTAAACCCATGTATTTAGTCGGCACGTTTAATGATTGGACCGCTTCGGAACGTGACGTTTTTTCTTACACTGGTGCGGGTAATTATCAAGTACAAGTGACCTTTGAAAAAGCGGGCACAGTTAGCTTTAACGTACACCAAGGCATCACTGATCCACTTGTTTATGGTTCTTTAGATAATAAACCAATTACTTTAACTGAAGGTGCATCATCACTTACAACTTACCCTGGTGGTAAAATGTCTGCTCAGATAGAAGCGGGCACTTATGTATTTTCTTTATCGGTACTCGGTGACGGGCAATTAGCGATCCCACTCTCTATTGCCAAAGTAAAAGCGGTTGCAGGTCATGATACGATTACCGCTGCAAATGTAGCAACTAACTTGACAGCTGACGGAAGTCGCTTTGCGAGTTCTTTCGATTGGGTTACCAGAGGTGATATGGAAGTAGTTTTGAGTGATGATAATACTCAAACGCCAGCTACTAAACGCCAACTAGCCAGTGCAGATAGCTTAGGTCGTTATACTGTGACCCTTACTACCAACCAAGGTCTTGCTTCCGAGTCTAGCGCTAGCCATGATGTAGATGTTATTGAAATTAAAAAAGCAAAAAACATTGTAATGATGATCGGCGACGGTATGGGATATGAGCAAATTGCAATAACCAGAGCGTATAAAGGGGAGGCATTATTTCTTGAATCAGGTAAACATCGTGGTGAAATTAAAACTGCGAATGCTGATACATTAGGTTACGAAGATCTCCCTGATGTAGGCGGTAACTACTACACCGATTCAGCTTCTGCTGGTACGGCAATGGCGACTGGACGTAAGGTTCTTACTGGTACAATTTCTCAGGCATATCCAGGTAATGGATCTGATTTGAAAACTGTTTTGGAATATGCACAAAGCTTAGGTAAATCGATAGGTATTGTCGCAACGTCACATTGTGTGCACGCAACGCCTGCTAGCTTTGCGGCGCATGGTCCAACCAGAAATGATTTTGCTGCACTATCTAAAAGTATGTATGGTGAGGTGAAACCGAACGTAACACTATGTGGTAGCAAGCAAGTGGACGGAGTGGATGTGATTAGCGCGGAAGCAACTAAATCGGGTTACACTGTGGTTAAAACCAAAATGGATTTAATCTCTGCTGTAGCAGCTTTACCTGCAAGTGATGACGGTACGGGGATTTTCTTTGCTGGTATTTTTGGTGAAGACGAAATTCCTTTTGTGTTACCGCTAGGTGAACAGAAAAGTTATGAAACGCAAGATATCCCGCAGCTTAATGAAATGACTGATGTTGCAATAGAGATATTATCGAAGAACCCTAATGGTTTTGTGTTGATGGTTGAGGGGTCTCAGATCGACTTTGCTGGACATAACAATGATGAAGAACGGATGATTCATGAAACTCTTGCCTTTGATAAAACAGTTGAAGCAGTCGCTCTTTGGGCTGAAAATAGCGGAGATACAATGGTTATCGCTACTGCTGATCATGAAACGGGGGGGCTACAGCTTCAAAAATCCAATGGAGTAGGTAATGTACCTGAAGTGACTTGGTTATGGGGAAGCCATACCAATGCCGATGTTCCAATTGCTTCTTGGGGTATTAACTCGCATGCTTTTGTCGGACGTACAGTAGAAAATACGGCCATTTACAATGTAATGCGTGGTGCCTTAGATGCTCAATAAGTGAAGAATGATGTCTTACAATAAAAAGAAAGAAAAACCATTTTTATTGTACAAATAACTCAATAGATCAGAGTGCCAGACCAGTGCGGCTACGGAAATTTCCGCACGTTTTTCTTGAATAATCAATTCCTTTAGCAAGTGGAAACAGGAGCGAATTGAGCGCCAGCTCAGGTTTATGAGCGGGCAAAGCTCTGCGTGCCCTTCTGTTTCCACTTGGCTCAACACGCACATCAATGTTCGTTCCGAGCCGGTGCGTTAAGAAGTTATTGAGCGGACAAGAATAAAAA
>NZ_JBLIEK010000046.1:0-26667 GCF_047632995.1 Psychromonas sp. | reverse complement strand
TCCGGCAAAAGTAAAGTCGCTATTGCTGTTTTTTTCAAAATCGGTCAGTATTTTGTTAACTTTATCAACATGGTATTGCAGCGCTTCACTCATCAACCTCTCATAACTTTTAAACGCATCATTGTGACTAAGTTGCTCATTTTTATTATTAAACTCATTAAGTACATGCACTAATAGATCCGGCGTTTCCAAGCCGATCACAAAAAGATCACCCAATGCTTTTTGATGATAACTGGCAGGAAAATAGGGGATCAGCGGCTGGCAGTTAAAGTTCACCGTAAAGTTAAAGTTGCCCTCTCCCCGCGGCGTAATAGTACTTATTTTTGCGACCGCGCGCGCTGCATCTTCGATCAGCTGATTATCCAAGATACCGTTCTCATCCAAGGGCACATTCACACAGGCGTTGCACAGATCCCCATAAGCCTCAATTAACTCGGGCAGCAGTGAAATCTGATGCGCCGTTTTCGCTTCGCCGATGGCAAAACGGATGCGTAATCCATCTGATTTTATGACAGTTAATAACTCACTAATATAGTGAAGGTCCGCCTTGGCCGTAACTATATCCTGCGTATTTAAGTACTCTGCAAACGCATTGGTGACAATACGAATTGATTGCACCTGATAGCCGTTTTTAGAAAATTTAGCGGCCAGAGATAAACAGAAATCTGATGCCTTTTGGATCTCTTTTTGCCAGCTTGCGCGATTTTTATCGAGCACTAAAAAAGTGGTAATAGTGCGTAATTTACATAATGCGGTAGATTGATAATTCATAAAATCAGATCCTGTTTTTCGCCTTGAAAAGGCAAAGTAAAACGATGAAAGAGATAGATAAGAGATAAACGTACCTACTTTGCACAATAATAGCCAGATGAATAAATTGCTTGCCGCTCGGCGCGTCTGTCATAAATCAGTCATTTTTGTTCAGTAAGCTAATGATTGTAGTCACACTACTCACTCACTTAGGAATATTTATGATCAATACTAAAAGTAAGCAAAAAGCACTGATTGCGATTTCGTTAAGTCTTGCCAGTTGCCTTAGCTTTGCGCAAGCCCCGGTTAAAAACGTAATTTTAATGATTGGTGACGGCATGGGTCCCGGGCAGATGGGACTGCTTGAGGAGTATGCACGTAAAGCGCCGCATTCAATCTACCAAGGCCGCGACACGGCAATAAAAACGCTGATTGATAACGGTGTGTTGGGTATGTCATTAGATAGTCCGGCAGATGCGTTAGTGGTTGATTCCGCTTGCTCCGCCTCTCAGCTTGCCTCCGGTGTAGATGCACCTTCCGAGGCGATCGGCATTGATGTGGATGGTAATTCTGTGGAAAGTGTATTGGAAATTGCCAAGAAATTGGGTAAATCCACCGGCCTGGTATCCGATACCCGCCTGACTCATGCAACCCCCGCAGCCTTTGCCGCACATCAAGCGCACCGTTCTCTGGAAAGTGCAATCGCCGAAGATATGTTGGCTAATCGCGTCGATGTCATGTTATCCGGCGGGCTGCGTTACTGGATCCCTAAAGCCGCCAACGACAAGGGCGAACTTTATCAGCAACTACTTAAACAAACGGGCGGTGAGATCCAGATAAAATCAAAACGCAACGATCAGAAAAATCTTCTAGTGGAAGCTAAAAACGCCGGTTACTCGGTTATTCATACCCGTGCCACCTTAGCCAAAGCAAAAGGAGATAAACTACTGGGGTTATTTGCCTATTCAGGTATGCAGGATGGAATAGCTTACAGCAACAGTAAAGATTCAGCCACGCGCACTATGCCCAGCTTAAAAGAGATGACCCGCAAAGCACTGGATCTTTTATCACAAAATCCCAAAGGCTTCTTTTTAATGATTGAAGGCGGACAAATTGATTGGGCCGGACATGATAACGATGCCGCCACCATGCTCCATGAGATGCTTAAATTTGACGAAACAATTGAGTATGTTTATCAGTGGGTAAAAGATCGTAACGACACTCTGCTTGTCGTTACAGCCGACCATGAAACAGGCGGATTTGGCTTTAGTTATTCGCGCGCCAATACACCAAAAGCTGAAAAACGCACAGGTAGCGCGTTTAAAAATCGTGATTACAAACCTAATTTCAATTTTGGCACGTTAGATATTTTAGATAAACTATATGCACAGAAAAAAAGCTTCTCAGAAATAATGGCGGAGTTTGCTAAAACAGATAAAACCGCTCTGTCGTTACAAACCATTATTAATGCCAATAGTGAGTTTAAAGTAACACTCGCGCAGGCTAACGATATTTTAGCAACCGAAGCTAACCAATATTATGATCCGGACAACAGCTACCTTAACCTCAAAACCTTTCCTAAAGTTCACGATTTCAAAGCCTTTTATGTGTATGGCGAAGAGATTAAAAAAGATCTGATTGGACGGGCTCTCAGTGAACAGCAGAATATTGTCTGGGGAACGGGAACGCATACAGATACACCCGTTGCGGTTATTGCTTATGGTCCGAAAGCGGTCACAGAACCATTTTCAATGCTTGCGCACCATACCGAGATTGGACAGCTTTTGATTAAAACGGTAAAAGCGGGTTAATAGCCGCTTTCTCTTCATAAACAGATATTAAACAAGCCACTTGCTTCTTAGCTAAGTGGCTTTTTATTATCAGCAAGTTATTACCGCAAGCTTTGCTGAACGTTATTTAATTAAGCTCCACTTAAAAATCACGTTGCGTCGTTGCTTCAGCAGTAACAGTTACACCTTGTTGCGCGTTATACATAACGAATCCCTGATCGACTCCTTCAGCTAAATCAGCCGAGTCATTTTGAGCCGTGCAGCTGTAACCTAAGCTATAGTCTCCGGCAACTACAAATCCAAACTCATATTGATGACCGACAATCAGCTCGGGATCAGTAGCGTCATAAATCGGGTTAACTCGAGCAGAGGCAATAGGCGCAACCTCTAGGTCAATATAGGCTGTGTCTCGAAAATCAGCCATATTCCCCAGCTCAGTCAGAGCGGGGTAGAGATAAATCGCATGACCGAAGTTATCAACACCTGCAACATCAACAGCATCAGTTTCACAATCAATTGCGAATTGATCACTAATGCCCCCCGCTATTGCTCCCACATCAGCGCGATTAATCAACTGCACTGCTGTCGGTTTTAGGGTCCAATACTCTTTATTGCCATGAGGCGCCTGCAATCCTTTACCCAAGTCAAATTCAGCAACAAATTGATTATCACCCGCCGCTATGGTGAATGTTTTATTGAAAAACAGGCGTCCCGTATTTTCCTCATCCGCGCCAACACCACCACAAGAGCCATTGCTGTTGGTGACTAAACCCGCGTCGCCAGCAGACGTTTCTGTATGCACGTAAGAGCTGGTTGTATCAAGGACCTCACTATTTTCCATATAGATACACATTTGATATTCGCCGAGCGGTATATCCTGTCCACTCACCAGCGTTTCAACCTCTTGCCCCTGCACGGTAAGCAGATCCACTTTTTTCTGGCCGACATCAAAAGAGATCGCACCATCACTATTTTTAAGTACCACTTGTTTGAAAGCAATTTGAACGATTTGGGCATCGAAGGGATTGTCCGATACGCCTAAACTGAATGTGGCCTTATCGTCAGCACCACCACTACCACAAGCACTTAATAAGCCAGCCAGAGTGATCGCGAGTATTGTTTTAATCTGTTTCATAAATTACCTCCTAAAGGATATAAGCATTATCTATCGGCAATAAAATAACGCCGACATTTCATAGCGCATATTAAAAGCATATCCTTATAATGGCAAAAGTCGAGTTATGTCACATTTTAAGAGTAAATTAACGGGTCAATTTTTCAGCTTTAAAAGGTAGTCCGGTCAGAAGATAAGCAAATAAATATGGGGTAAAAGAGAGTGTTAATTAGAAAATATCAGCAAGATGAGCAATGATCAGCTTGTACCTACTTGAAGATGCAGTAATCTGCATCTCAAGTAGTTTGGCTATAATTAGACTTTAAACCGATGAACTAATTCGTTCTGCTGATGTGCCAGTTCATCTAGTTTAGCGCTGACCAGTGCAACTTGCTCCATCGATATGCTGTTATCGTCAGCTATCTGGCTGATATCTTCCAAACTGCGGGCAATTGAGTTAGTTGTTAAGCTTTGCTCCTCTGCAGCACTCACTATATGGTAACTCATTTTGCTAATCTCAATAATGTTAGCCTGAATCTCCTCCATCGCACAATTAGCATCCGATGTTTGGGTCAAGCTTTTATTCATTTCACTAACACATCCCTGCATTACCACTGATGCTTGCCCTGATTTCTCCTGCAGATTTTGAATCATCTCTTCAATTTCGGCCGTTGATTGAGTAGTACGCTTTGCAAGTACTCTGACTTCATCCGCCACTACAGCAAAACCTCTGCCCTGCTCACCGGCGCGTGCCGCTTCGATAGCCGCATTAAGTGCTAATAGATTAGTTTGCGCTGCAATGTGACGAATAACATCCAAAATAGAGCCAATATCTGTACTCATCTCTTGAACCGCCGAAACTACCTGCACCGATTCATTAAGATTGTCTGATAACAGGTGAATGGTAGAGATATTATCACTCATTATATTACGACCTGTTTGCGCGGCGGCTTCCACATCGCGCACTTTATCCATAGAGCCCTGCGCACTCGCGGCAACATCTTTAACCGAATGTTCCATCTCAGTCATCGCAGTGGCAACAGATGCGGTTTGTTGGCGTTGCTCATGCAAACGTGCTTTGGACTCAGTCATCGCAGATTGATTTTCTGCTGCAACCTCCGCCAAATTACCCGAAGTGGAACTTAGTTTGTGGAGAATATCCTGGAGATTAGATGCAAGGGTATTAATGTGTGTGCTGAGCTGGTTAAATTCGATAAATTTATTGCCATTAACTCTTACCGTCATATCTCCCGCGGTTAAAGCTTCTAATGCTTTAAGTATAGTAACCAGCGGTTTACGTACATTTTGTGCCAGTAGTCCGCCAAGAAACAGGACAAAGACAGTCACGCCTCCTCCCAATAAAATGGCTTGACGATAACCATCCGTATAAATCTGATTAGCGGTTGCAATTGCACCCTCCATCAACTTATCGGCTTCATTACGAAACGTTTCAAGAATAACCATCGTTTGATCAACTTCACCAGCAAGCACGGTTATGTTTGCATACAAACGCTTACTGGCTTTAACATACTTAAAATGTTGATCCAGTACACCGCCTTTTTTGCCCGCATCCTCAATAAACTGCTTGGTTGAAGCGTCAAACTCCTCTTTAAAACTTGGCATCTGCGTGGCAATGGATTGATAAGCAAATCCGAGGCGCGTTACACTGCGTTTATTCGCTTTCATCGCTTTACTGATTATATTGATATCATCACTAGATAAGGCATCTGAAGTAATTGTTTCTATCGACTTCAGTTTAGCAAAATAACCTTTTGCCAATAATTTAACAATATCAGTTCCCTTCTCGTTAATATATTGGATCATGCCTAAGCGTAAGTCTGTTTGTAATTTCTGAAAACGACGCGCCGTTTTCTGCCGCTCTTGCTGTGCAGTTAACTGCGTTTTATAATTCGCCATCGCTTTTTGGGATTCAGCAAAGTAACGCTCTTCGAGTTCAAACAAAGCACTTAATTGACTCTTTAATGCCGGATTATTGGCTGAGATTTCAGCAAGTTTTTTAAGCGCATCGCTAAAGCTTTGATGGGCAATACTAAATTTATCTTCATAATCTTGCATGCGCTGGGCATCTTGACTGGTAAGAAAGTCTTTAAAAATTTTATCCGCAATTAATAATTTAACGCTGGTTTGGCTGGCGAAAGTAACAAGCGGTAAAGCATCTGAATTTACATATTCAAGTTGCTGATGCACACGACTTGTTCCATTCAACATCAGCACGACAGTTGTTATTAATAATGCCACCATCACTGCAAAGCCTGCATACATACGTCTAATAACAGAGGTTTGTCGATTTTTTTTCATACTATTTCCTATTTGCAATCCTAAAAAAGCCACTGATCTAGATAAATCTATTGTAAATAAAATTCGAAGTATCAATGGCCTTGGCTATAACGCGTTTTTAAGTCTATAAAAGTCAGGTGAACTTAATTAAATAACTAATTGAAAACAGATTATATAGACAAAAAACAGCCGGTGGAGTGATACCATTCACAAAAGCAAGCGCTTTCTTTTAAGTTAGATTTACAGTAACTCGCTAATCAGTTTTCCAAGCAGGTATAGTTGACAATCTCATCGTTTTATTTGAATAAATTTCAGAATTTTCCATGATATAAAAATATAATTTTATACAGAGCAAAATTTATTTACTCCCAGTAACGGTACAAATGACGGTTAACTCTTCACGGACAGTTGCTAGCTTTTGATTTTATTGAAGTTAATCTAACAAGCTAGAAAACAAAAATATCGCTTATGTTACTCCTTCCTATTTTCACAAAGATCATACTGTGATCAAGTTATAACTTCCTTGTACAAGATATTGCCTGAGTTGTTTTTGCAACATACTATCCATCAAAGAAAGCGCTTACATTTAAAGCTATTCAGGTTCTACTGATTCATATTATCTTAATGAAGAGCTGGAAAATGGGTTGCTTATTAAAAAACCAAAGAGGTTAGAATGAAATCAACACTCAAAAAGTCGCAGTATTTTATTGTTCAAAATGCCAAAGCACGCCGCACAAAATTAGCAGGAAGCTTAACCGCTCTGGTTATGCTCAGTTTAAGCGCGCCCTCCATGGCAGGCTGGGAAGTGCAGTGGATTGATAAATTTGAGGGTACAGAGGTTAATTGGGAGAATTGGACCGCACAGACACAGGCCAATTATAATAATGAAGTGCAGTGCTATACCGATGATGACAGCTCCGCTAATAAAAATTACGATGTTTCCAACGGCACACTGAAAATCATTGCCCGTAAACAAAACATTGCCTGTCCCGGTTTAGGAGGCACTCAAAAGAGTTGGACTTCAGGCCGTTTAAACAGCAAGGATAAGAGTGAGTTTCTCTATGGCCGCATCGAATCAAGAATTCGTTTTGATACATTAGAAGGCGGCACCTGGCCGGCATTTTGGATGTTAGAAAACCGTATAGGCCAACAGCCTGTTGCATACGATGGTGATGATGTTAGCTGGCCCTATGCGGGTGCCGGTGAAATTGATGTCTGGGAATGGTTCTCTAACACACCGGACACTTATATCACCAACTTTTTCAATGAGACAGGTAGAAATATGCCCGAAAACAATGGTTGTGGCAGCGTAGTTTTGCATGACTATCCAAATGGGGGGGCTGATGTACAAAACTGGCATAACTACGCCATGGAGTGGACAAAAGATCAGATCACTTTTTACATTGATGACACTTTAGTCGTCACACAAGATATGAGCATTTGTAGTCAATATCAAGAGCCGATGTTTGTGCTGCTCAATGTTGCCATGGGTGGCAACTTAGGTGGCTATATCAACCCAAGCCTCACACAAGCCACTATGGAAGTCGACTATGTTGCCCATTGCGCAGCTTCTAGTGCAAGTAATGCAACCAACTGTGGTGAGAGTACCCCTAGCGTATTGGGTAATGATAGCGATGCAGATGGCGTTGATGACGACGTAGATTTTTGCCCAAATACAGCGGCTGATACAGAGGTTAATGCCAGTGGCTGTTCTACTGAGCAAATAACAGATAACATACCAAGAGTGATAATCAGCATTCAACAAAATGGCCAAACCGTTTCCGAGATCAATCCTGAAAATGGCATAGTCACGATCACAGCATTAACCAGCAGCACCAATGAGTTTAACTTTAATTGGGGTATAGACAGTTTGCCAAGCCCGATCGAGAATGGGTTTACGGTTACCTTTGATCCAACTTCAATGAGTGATAATACTTATGTTGTTGCAGCTGTGATATCAGATTCTAGCGATTCAACATTATCATCCAGTGATCACCTTAGCTTTACAGTCAAAGCAGCTACGCTACCCGTTGATGTTAGCCAAGTGGAGAGTAAAAGCGGTGGCAGCATGGGCAATATGTTCTTATTGTGTTTAGTTTTATTAGGCTTGTTTAGACGTCAAAAAAGATGCTAAGTTATTTAAATTCATAATCGGTTAGCCACCAACTCATGCGCTATGAGCTCACCAACTCATAGCGTTTTCCATTTGCAGCACACCTCAAGTTCATTGTAAATATAACCATTCTCAAGCAGATATCCGTAAGCATGACAGGATTGTTGGCGTTATCGGTCAGTTTTATTCACAATGAGTGGACAGCGCTTATCTCTAATATGGAGGTGACTTATGACCAAGCAACAAGCCCAAGCGTACAAAGAATAGTTTCAAAGATAAGCAGTAAGCAGTAAGCCCGGTAATAATGCGGCTTCGGTTGCTAAAGAGATCGGTATCACTCCTCAACAAATATATAACTAGCGTGTCAGTTTAAAATCTAACATTCAACTCGGTTGCGGCCGTTATTTTTTGCTTTATACATAGCCAGATCGGCAGCTTCAAACATAGTCTTAATGCTGTCTGTTCCGTGTCTATACTCAGAGACGCCAAAACTACAGGTAATAGAGATCTCGCCAGTTAAAACCGTCTCAGCAATTTTTTTACGTAACTTATTAGCAGCAATTTGCGCATGTTGCAGATCGATACCGGGACAGAGCACGATAAACTCCTCCCCTCCCCAGCGCGCCACATGATCCGTTTCCCGAATAAATTGAGCGACTAACGCCGCTAATTTACAAAGAATGATATCCCCTATTTCATGACCGTAGTTATCGTTTACCTGTTTAAAATAATCAATATCAAACATTATTAAGGAACATGTCCTATCCGTTTCATTTTGTAAGCTGTTGAGTAGTTCGATTGTACCTGCTCTATTAGCAATGCCAGTTAACGAATCTGTTTTGGCGAGCAGTTCAAATTCATTTTTTTGAATTTTTAGAAAGTGGACTAATCCTTTAAGCTTAGCTGTTTGCTGATGTTTTAATTTTAATTGCGTATTTAGCCGATAAAGGCCAACGGCAGCATGCATAAATATAATAGCGAGTCCGCTAAGCAATAAAAAAAGATAGAGCGTTTTCGCTGATATCCATTTTCCGCTAAGCTGCACTTTTTTTAAATGAATATCAACAGTGCGATTTTGAGTACTGTCTCCAGTGGCAATGCTTAAGGTAATAACATTATCTAGTTGGCTTAGCGCATCATTTGGATCGGCCATATTATTTTGTAAAATCCACCAGGAGGGAACATAAAACTTTTGTAACGGCAGACGATAAAAATTCTGCCCGGCTATAGGGAGTAACGTCTGCATATTACGCTTATAAATGTAATGAGTAACAGGGGTAACGGATTTAATCTCTTTATTCACAAGATAGACAAGTACAGTATCCTTGACCCTGGATTCATGGTCGAACCAAAGCAGCAGATCATCAAACTGGCTAAGATCTTTACCTGTTACGCTATCTCCATTTATTGAAACGTCCAGATTACAAAAAGCAAAGGTATGTGACGGTTTGATCTGGCAGTGTAATTTTACACCTTCTGCTGACTGCGTGAGTGAACTTATCGACTTCCCGCCATTTATCCGATCACCACTAGCAGTGACATGGGCATCTGGGGATGGGAATAGATCGACAGTTCGATTCATCCCCAAGTATTGCCATATAATCAGAACCGACGTAATAACCACCAGCAAAAAATAGAGCGATTGCAATTTTAGAGAGGCTAATTTTTTTTCAACATCGTATGGTTGTTTCCACATGGTCCAATATCACCCGCGTTTATTAAAACAGTTTTATTATATGATTAAAAATGAGCAATGGAGGTTTTATTTTTCCTATTAGGGCGCTATATCAACAAAGTTTTGCCATTTAACGCAACCACAGTGAATGTTAGTTTAACACTATTAATAAGCAGTGACCCTGGGCTTGGATCTAATTATCTCTGATGAAATTTATCCTGTTTCCCGATTACATAGAGGCTAAATTCCATTAAGGTAAGCATAACTCACTGCTAACTTTTCTAGCGCATAGCGGCTAGGATCATGTTCCACAACCAGACTTTGCACAGGTAAATTGATTTGGGCTTGATCGACTATCGCTTTCAGATCAACGCTGCCTTGACCTAATGCAACTGATTTTCCGTTTAAGTAATCACGCAGATGCAGATAGGAAATTATCTGCTTATTTTCTTGTAAAAAGCGCACCGGATCAACGCCAGCTAAGTCAATCCAACCACTATCAACACAGAGTTGAATAAGCGAGAGATCAAGTTGTTGCAATAGAATATCAATGGGATAAACAGTCTCCTTTTTTATAAATTCGAAATCATGGTTATGATAATGCAGGGTGATCCCTTCCGCCTGCAGCTTACGAGCTTTTTTATTTAAAAATTCCGCTGTTTTTTGAAAATTTGTTAAGCTTCTATCATGCCAGGTCAAAGGACCCGATATACAGAGGTTATGGCAGTTATTTAAGTGCAAGTGAGGTAATATTGCAGGTAAATCATGCAAAGCATCACAGCCTAAATGCAACGCTGAATAATTGAGATTGTATTCAGCAGTATAGCGGCGTAGATCCATCTGAAATGGCATTTCGATAGCTTGATAACCTATTTCAGCTAAGCGTCTGAAAATATAATCAGGCTTAGCTAATAGTTCCTCTTTTTCAAATACATAAAGCTGGGCACCTAAATACACAAACATCTCCTTTAAATAACTCTTTTAAATATCCGCTAAAAAAATAACGCAGTATAACTATATTTGATTATCCAACCTGTTGCGGGACAAGCGGATCGTTATCGACCCACAATTCATTCTGAGATTCATTATCAAGCAGGCTATATCAGCGCACGGCACGGCCGCTTTTAATTTTGTCGGCATCATTGCCCTTAAAATAAAAAACCGAGCGACCATCTATAGACACAGCGCTCGGTTTTATCAAGTTACAATAGCGTATTCAAGCTACGCAACTTTATTTTGAAATATTGAAATCGGTGATATAAATCTTATCACCAGCAGCACCACCTATTCCATAAATGGCAATTTGATTCAACTGCATCAGATTCAAAGGCAGGTCAGCCAGATTGATAGTTACATCGGCCCAATCGGCGGTGACCGTAAGTGGAAGCTTAAACTCTGCACCGACTGCGGTGACAAACGCCATTTCATAACTACCAAATACACCGGCAGCGGCAATTTTAAAATTAACCGTGCTGTACTGATTCAGATCAAGATCGTATGGCAGTACGCCGCCGTAAATATCACCCGCATAAGAAATCACAGAGCCCCATCCAGCCCCCTGTGTTAGTTCTGTCGCAGTATAACCATCATAATCAACACCATCGGTAATACCTGTACCTGTCGACCAGTCATTGATGGTGATATTGCCGCTATGCGCAAAGTCATCGCCATCAACAATAATGTCTACATTTTCGCCAGATGAACTGATAAAGACAAATTTATCGTCTGAGCTGTCTTTAACTGCGCTTGGCATACCACTGTCGTAGGCTACAAAATCAGTAAGATAGAGTTTTTGATTGGCAGAGACGCCATCTTGAAAAATACCAAATACAGCAACCTGATTGACATTAGACAGATCCACCCCATAACTATCTAGATCAAAATCTATCTCGTTCCACTCAGCTTGTTCGCTTAGGCTAAATGAAATTTGCTGCTCTACCTTAAGTGCTCCAATTGTTGACTCGAAAGATAATTTATAATCTTGGAAAGCCCCTTCTGAAGCAACCTTAAATTTAACATTGGTATATTTTGAAAAATCGACATCGTAATTTTCAACGGTACTACCATCTGAAATATCGCCTGATAAGGCCAGCACCGCGCCCCATGAATCTCCTGCAGAAAGTTCCCAGGCTGATAAGCCGTTATAACTGCTATCTGCAAGCACGGTTCCCGTACTCCATTCGCCAAAAATAACATTACCAACGTCACTATTGTTATCATCATCAACCACTAAACTGCTTTCAACAGAGTCAGATAATTTAAAAATGAAATCAGCTTCTGTCACTGTATCAACAACAATTTCACTCTCTTTAACAAGAATTAAATCAGCAATATAGATTGTTGCAATACCAAGTTCACCACCAACCCCCATCACGGCAACGCTATCAACTGCAGATAAATTTAAAGCAAAACGAGAAAGATCAATAGAGATATCCTGCCATTCGCTTGATGTATCATCAACAGGAAGAATAATCTCTTTACTAATCCCATTTGCTGATATTGTAACTTTATATTGATCATAACCGCCTGAAGTGGCAAATTTAAGTTTCAAGGAATTAAATAGACTGAAATCACCATTAATACCGTCCTGAAATACCAGTACCGAGCCCCAATTTTGACTCGCGTCAGGGTCTAAGTCGCTTCTTGTGACCGACCAAGCATCCATCCCTTCGTATGTCGTTTCAGCAATTTGACTTCCGGTATTCCATTCCCCCACCGTATTACCTGAAGAAAAATCAATATCACTATAGGCAGTAGAAGAGATTAAATTAAACTCATCAGTTGTCGGCCTGCAATCTTGTTCAGGCAACCCACATAGTCCCCCCTCCACTTCAACCGTTCGGTTTACTTCAGTTGCCTTATTTCCTGCAGCATCAGATACATTATAAGTAATAGTATATGTTCCTGGCTCATCGACATTAACGGCATCAACACCGACAACAGTTGCAACTAACCCTGTATCAACATTATCAGTGATAGTGACCCCATCGTCTTGGTATGGAACACCTAATGCTTGAGTAACCGAAGCCTCACCTTCCAAAGTGATTACAGGCGCTTGTGTATCTGGTGTAGATGAGTTCTGACTTACAAGATCATCACCACAACCGGATAAAGCTAATGCCAACGCGCTTGCAAGCACTGCATTAGCTAATTTAAAACCTTTAATTACTTCCATTTTATCTTCCTTCACTTTTACATTTAAAATAATTTTTAACAAAAACGCGTAATATGTGCACGTCCAACTTCTTTCTAACGATTAAGCAGCAGTTAGACTATTAACTAATCTCGTTAGCACAACTTACGCTATGGCACTCACTGTCACTCAACAGTTTTAACCGTAAAGCCGGCTGGAGCTGCATCCACCTTGGTGCCGTCACTAAAGGTGATCTCTTTTGCAAGCGAGCCATAGTTATAAATGATGTAAGTCGTTTTCCCCTCTTTTTCAAAGGCGACTGCCGCCGGGTAGTCGGCTGTTAGCGTGCCGGTTCCGGTTTTTAAGTGACCTAATGCCTGCCAGGTATGCAGCCAATGGTAGGTATGCGCTTTGGTTTCACCATTTTCAGGCTGGTAGTCCGGCATAGTGACATAATCACTCATTGCCGCATCAGCATCTGTCATCGCCCATAAACCCCACCAGATATCGCGCCACTGATCATCTGCTAAGCCCGAGGGTTTGCCATTGCTTGATTCAGTTAAACCAAGTGCCACATATTCCTGCATATAGTCAGCGTATTGGCCTACATGTAATACCAGCGGATTAAGCGGTAACCCCTGAATACCGAGGATATGTGCATAAGCACCACTAAACCAAGTTGAGAATACATGACCGTTGCCCCAGATAATCGAAGTGGTAATGCGCGGGTAGGCGGTCGGAAAGTTGTCATAGTCATCGCCACGGTTAGGGTAAGCATCAGACTGGTTGCGGAAACGATCAATATTATTCCAGTATTCCCAATAAGCAGTGGTTGACGAGGCGTGCAGATACATCCCTTTTTCAACTAGCTGATCATTTCCTGTGATCATACCGTACAACACAATAGCGCCGTATGAGTTCGCAGCTTCAGAGGTTGACTCATTGTTGTTACCGTTTGCAAAGTTGGCAACACCCGATGCCCAGGAAAAACCATTGGCGGGATCAAAATTACGCAGGTACGGGAACATAGTGTCATTTTTACTGCTAGCGTAATCACGAATTAACAGCTCAATCATGGGGCCGTATTGCTCATCACTACACCATGTTGGATCGGTTCTGCAGATTTCAGCGGCGGCGCGCACAAAATAACCGTAGTGAAAATGGTGATCATTTAATTGTTGGTGCGAGAGAAAAGACTCCTGCAT
Organism: Psychromonas sp.; assembly: GCF_047632995.1. Classification (GTDB taxonomy): domain Bacteria; phylum Pseudomonadota; class Gammaproteobacteria; order Enterobacterales; family Psychromonadaceae; genus Psychromonas. The sequence continues at coordinate 12,589 of NZ_JBLIEK010000046.1, read as the reverse complement.
GCCCAACAAGGTGTTCCACTCTTTGTCATAGACAAAATATTTTTCAGTGTCTAAGCTGCCGTTCGTGTCGGCACTGAACCAGTCAGCGAGTTCAGTTTTCAACCAGTTGGTGAAAAGATCCGCTTCATTGTCCATGCCGATGGAGCGGGCGATAGCGATAATTTCAGCCATTTTCCCATAGCTCTTACCCGACCAGTAGGTATCGTTATTGGTTTCACCACTATCATTAACATTCCATTTGGAGGCACCTTTTGCAGCATATTCTGTAATTAAATCTTGTAACGTAGCCAGATCAAAATTATCGACGTTTGAGGGCAGTGAGGGCAAGACACCAACAAAGGGCATTTCATAAGAGTACTGCGCCGTTTTACTGAATTTAACCATACCGCGAGCACTGCGTACTTTATAGGCGGAGAGTATTGCATCACTGCTGTTCTTCCAGTGCATAGGCTGTAACCCTGCAATAGTTTCAATTGCAATCCCATCTTTATCTAAATAATCATGAGAAACGCTAACCGAGTTATCACTGCGATCCACCGCATAATTAATATCCACTTTACGCACCACATTACGCGCTGTTTGTGCAAAAAAGTCAGCCGTTTCCGTCGTTGGTAGAACACCGTTATTGGCGGGTAGATAGCTGACGGTCAGTTCGTTAGCGGCATTGCTAACAGTAATCGCATTAGAACTGCTGTTGGCAAAGGTAGTTGCACCTTCACCGGAGATAATAAAGTCATGACGATTTCCGCCAACACTGGTCCAAACACCTAAATTATTGTCTTTACTGTAAAATGTACCTTTTTCTCCACCATCTGCGCGCAGCGTTTTAATCACCAGTTCACCACGAAACGCCTTAAAATAGACATAAGGGGAGCCATGCACAAAGGTCGCTTCCATGACGGGTTGATTGCCGGATTGCCACTGCACAGTGACAGATCCGTCACTGTAATCTTTCAGGTAAGCTTGCAGCTCAGTGAATTCTGAATTTGCTACTGCGATACCGTCGAAAACTTCACTGAAAGGATCGGGAATATTGTAACCATAACGGCTAAAGCCAGTCGGCTCATATGCAGCTAAGCCATTCGGAAGCCCTAAGATGCGTACCCCTTTATTAGAAATACGGGCATAAATAGGATCCGGAGTAATATAAGCGGCATTATTTGGATTACCAACTTCCATCTCACCAAGGAAAGAGATAGAGCCCCACCATTTATGGGTCGGTGTGGGTTGACTGGCTATTTCACCAATGACTTGCGGATGAAGATAAGTTGGTTCACCAATAACAGTACCATTGTCACAACCAGCAATAGCCGGCTCAACCACACCCGCACCATGGACCCAGTAACCATAATCTTCGCTACAACCGTAGCCTGCCGGATTAATACCGTCAGAGATACTGCCTGCACCATAAGATATAATATTATAAGTGCTCGGATCGGCGGCATTCACCGTCGTTCTTACTGCTGCAACAGGTGGCTCAACAAAATAGCCATCAGCAACCACAAGCGTAAAGTTAAGCGCTTCTGTGAATTCACCATCACTGTATGTTAATGCGATATTTGCATCGCCAATATTATCATTGCTTGGCGTGCCTGATAATAACCCACTAGCAGAAAAACTTAACCAGGATGGGATTGTTACAGCGTTATAGGTAATCGCATCATTATTGGAGTCTGTTACGTTTAATTGATAACTGTATTCACTGTTAATCTGTGCATTACTTAGCGCCGTTCCGTTTAATACAGGGGCAACATTGACCCCGATCGGTGCAGCGCTGACTACAAGGGTGAAAGTATGCGTTTTAGTAACTGTGCCGTCACTGTAGGTTAGTGATATATTTTCATTACCGATATTTTGACTGCTGGGCGTACCGGACAATAAACCGCTAGCGGAAAAATTCAGCCAAGCAGGTTTTGTGGTTGCGCTGAATGTGATTGGGTCGTTATTGGCATCGCTAACGTTCAATTGATAGCGATATACGCTGTCAACTCGCGCAATACTAATGGCTTGACCGTTTAATACAGGTGCTACATTGGTAATAGATGCAGCACTGACTGTAATGGTGAACGTATGCGTTTTAGTAACTGTGCCGTCACTGTAGGTTAGTGATATATTTTCATTACCGATATTTTCAGTGCTTGGCGTACCGGACAATAAGCCGCCAGCAGACAAATTCAGCCAGGCAGGTTTTGTGGTTGCGCTGAATGTGATTGCATCTCCATCAGCATCACTGATAGATAATTGATATTGGTATTCACTGCCGTCCTGGGCGTTGGCCAACGGCGTACCATTTAACACTGGCGCGTTGTTTTGCTCGACTTGAATGGTGTCTGAACCACCACAACCCGACAAAGGTAACCATGCCAGCGTGGTGCTCAACACGATTGCTTTCATTTTAAAATCCATTATTTTTCATACCTCTAGTATTTTTAGTTTAAAGCTCCCTCAAAGCAACAATGGAAGCGCTTACTTTTAACAGGGGGGTAAAATGGCTAAATATGAGAATACTGAAGATGCTACGTTAGTATGCTTATGAGCCGTTTGCGTAAGAATTATACAGATTAGAAATCGACTGAAAAGAGACAATAGTCACACGAGTAAGCGCTTACTTGATAGCTAGATCACAACTTAAGGCAGTATCAGCCTAACTTTAAATTTCAATAAAGGATATTAAATATGTGGACGGATAGGAAACTATTTCAGCCGTTTTTATATGCAAAACGTTTTAGACTGGAAATGTAAGACAATGGTAAAGGAAAAAATAAAAAAAGGCCTTGAATCATTAGATGCAAGGCCTTATTAGAGTTAGTTTAGATAAATTAAATTATTTAAACTAGGGTTGGTAAGAGATGTTTCTTATTTCAATTGAACTTGTTGTCGGAGCACTGCCACCTGATTCAGCGTATATATCATAGATTGTAAATGGTGATGTAACTTCGTTCAGCTGTGCGCTGTCAAAAGCAGAGAAATCAGACAATGGAATTGTATATTCAACAAACTCTTCAGTTAACACATAACCACCCGTGTTAAATCGAACATTGTGAAGTCCGCCAGTCGCTGTTTCGAAGGCAACATAAAATTCAAATGCTGGGAATACACTCTCTGCGCTAGTCACACCTCTAATTTCAAAAGTGATCTGAGTTTGTTCGCTTAAGTTTTCAGTTGTACCACCAACACCCGCACCCCAGCCCCAATCTGAAGCAATAAGAGGGTCAGTTGCTACGGTTAATACACCCGTATCAGTATTAACACCAGCCCAAGCATTTGCAGGAGAATCCCAACCGTAAGCAGTCGCACCTTCATATAGAGCGGTGCTTAAGACAATAAACTCACCATCTAAAGGTGCTTCAATAACAGGTGCAAGCGGTATTTGCAGAATAGAATCTGTTATTGCCTGTGTGTTACCACCTTCAGTTTTAGTGAATCCGTCAACACCACAGTTGCGGTCTAAGCCATCAAATGCGCCTGCATCAACCAGATCCCAAAGCAAATATTTCACTTCACAGTCAATATTAATTAAACCAAAATGCTGCTCTGAATCACTAGGATTAGTGTTATCACCTTTCCATGGCTCATCTAATGCTTCAAAGAAAAACAGAGAAGCACCAAACTCATTTGACCATGCACGCATCGCATCATAAAATGCTTTCTGTTTATATTCATCAGCAGCACCAGATCCACCTTCACCATACAGAACATTTGTTTCTGATGACCAACCTGTTTCGCCAATATGGATTGGTTTATTAATACCTAGGGTTAACATATGATCCTGCCCAGTTTTAAACTGTTCAAGCGCTTGCTCTTTAGCTCGAATCATTGCAGCATCGGCTTGTGCTTGCACAGACAGGTCTGCTTCATCGTTAGGCACTTTCCAAAAACTATCATCATAATGTGTATCGTGGAACGGATAAGTATGCAGTGAAATATAGTCAACAGCGGCAATCAAAGCATCTAAATCATCACTGGCATAATCACCTTGGCCAGCCCAAACCGCATGGTTATCAGAACTGGTGATCCAGATGTTTTCATTAATATCGCCACTCGCTTTTAACGCTTGCAGAGCATTAACGTGGTTAAGAATAATAGCCGGTGCAACATGATACGGCGCCCAATGCACCATAGCTTCATTACCAACAGCAATCACTTTAATAATCTCAGGGTAATCTTTTGCCAACTGTATTGCTGCAGCCATCTCTTCAGCATTTTCAGGATTTTCTTGGTCATGGATAACGTCAAGATCAGTCCAAGAATTCAGTGCATCAATCCAAACCCCCAGCATCACATACATTTCAAAGTTTGGATCTTCTGTCATCAACTCATCAATCGCGATCAGCAGATTTTCAGTATTACTCTTGCCGTCTAAGCCGATATAACCCTGAGTATTATAAGTACGTAATACCTTAATCCCCATCGCCGCTAATATTTTCATATCTTCTTTTTGCTGATCAACAGTCGGTACATCAGCACCCGCTGCACGAGTAGTAGATCGCCATGCGCCATAGGAGATTGCTAAATAGTCTGAGTTCCCTAATATTTGCGCTCCAGATTTTGCTGTTGGCGCAGAAGTGACAATTGCTTGAGGCTGAAGTGTATCATTAGCGGCAGGTGTATCTGTATCTGTATCTGTTGCAGGTACATCTGCAACCGCATCGGGCCTTGTGATCGTATCATCACAGGCAAACATAAAAATGGTCATAAAGGCCATTAAAAATATTTTGAAACTACTTTTTTTCATTTTGCTTTCCCTTTTAATTACTAAATTGTTAACTCGTCTGATATGCACGAGTTGATTAAAAATCATTGTCAAGCTAGACAGTTTTCAACTACTTACTACTACCTTAAAATTACGTTAAGAAACTACATTGAATCTTTCTTAAAAAAAACATGTAAGCGCTTACTTTGAGCGTCAAAAAAAAGCACTCTGTTTATCGGTTAAATTATTACCATAAACAGCTCGACTTTTAAGCTACTGCTGGTATTGGTTGCTTTAAAATTGCTTTCAGAATACTTATCGATTTTATAAAAAACATATGCAAGCGCTTTCTTTGCCGTTAAGAGTTGAAAAAACAATCTATTTATCTGTCAATAATATTGCCATAAAAACAGTATTACAACTTAATTTATACAGTGGTTCCCATTATTGACGGCTATCTCTCACTTTTAGCTGCTAATTTCGCCAACATCCGTTAGCACTGTGCCACGTAACAACAAACCAAAGTTATTAGTGCAAGTAACGGGATCAATCCAATAGCCATTCGTTGCCCCAAGATCAAACTTAAATTATTGAGTAGAAACTAAAGTACTGCATTAACTTCTACCTCTGTTACTCGTGATCTCTTTATCCAGCGAGGTCTAATGGCCAGCTTGAGTAAATTTGATACCCGCTCTCGCAGAAATATTCATCAGATTAAGCCTCTATTTGAACTGCAAAGGGATATGAATAAACACAGCTAACCAAAAGTAAATTTATAACAATAGTGAGGTGATACTTTAACGACCAAGGCAGATGTATTCTATGCAACGATAAAACGACGCTGGCGTGACCTTCAGCTGTTTGCCTGCCGATGCAGTCATATTGACCAAACACAAGGATGGTGACGGCTCTGCACGGTTATTGTGGACATTCAATCGTCAACCACTTAAGTAGATGATTAATTTTGTAAATAATTTAAAAAGTAAGCATTCACTCACCCCTCCCAAAAGGTTTATATTGAGCCTTTAAGACCAGATATTTTCAATAAGCAGTGATAACTTATCTGCATTAGCGGCTTCCTTTTGTGCTGCTGTTTTTAGCCTTATCAGCCCTACAAACGATCAATATCGCTTACGTCTGCCCATAACCATCTAGCTGTAAATAACCACAACAGCCCTTAAGACAATCCTGCACGCATCCCAGGGCAACTAACCTGTAAAAGTTAGAATTTGACTTATGGCTCTAGGGAGTCGGGTTAGCGGTGTCTGAACTGCATCCATTGCTGAAAACGGTGAATTTATATTTAATAGATTGGCGCTGGTTAACAACCGCTAGTGAAGAGAAAAACAGCGCTAATAAGGAGTGTACTAAGCAAATCAGCGCAGTGCGTGATTGCATCACATCTGAGATCTGATTCCAGGTGGAGTAGTAAAAGCAGTTATTTCTATCCCAGAAGCCGTCAAAAAGCATGACGGTTCTACGCTCAAGCTGACGGAGACTAATATCAGTTGCTATGGTCGGTTTTCAAAAAGTAAAGGTTACTCATCGCGCTTAAAAAAATTTACACCTCCTACCTTGCGATTCTTCAGCCTTCAGTGCAACAGGCAAAAAAAAGAGTAACGATAAATTATCGTTACTCTTTTGCTTGTCGCTTAACTCATACCTAGCGGTACAGCACTAGCGTCTATGCTTATGTAGCAGTTCTAGGCCTATTAGTTGCTAGAGAAAACTAATATCAGACAATAATATTGTTCCTGTTCCACCAGCTCCAAATATTGCAAACTGTACTGCTGCAGCGGGTGCTGCGTCACCAAATTCACTCATTGGGATACTCATTTGAACCCAACCGTCACCAAGATCTGTACCTGTTGATAATGCGAATCCTCTTTCTTCTTCAGGAACTTTTACTTTGATTTCGGTGAAATCGGTTGTTTTCACTTTGAACTCTATACTAGTATATTGAGCAAGCGTTCCTGCTGGAATTTCTGTCATTGCCAGTGCGGTTCCCCATCCACCAGTACCTACCAACTGAATACTTGGTGAATAAGTTGCATCACCGGTATACACTAGATCCTGAGTTGTGCCTGTATCCCATTGAGCTGGTGTGTAATTTAGATCACCAGCTGGAGTTGATATTTGTGCTCCTGCTATTGCTTCAACAACTAATCCTGCTTCAAAAGTAGTTCTTGCTGCAGCTAATGCTGCAACGCCTGCATCTATTTGCTCTTGAGTAACATCGACAGTATCCACGACTACTTTTGCGGCATCTATTGCTGTTTGAAGATCAGCTTTTGAAGTCGTATATTGGCCTGTTTCAGTCCCCTCTACTGCAGCATTAAATACATTCGTTGCTACCGTTATTGCTGAAGACAGCGTTGCTATATCTGTAGGTATCTCTCCTGTAAAAGTGCCAAGATAAACATCATCAAATGTGACTGTTGAAGCGACACTTGTTGTTCCTGCTGCTTCCAACCCACCAACTGACATTACAACCTTAAACCTAGCATTGTTTGTAAAACCAATCCCATTGAAATATCGAGTAAAGGTTTGCGGAGTACTTGTTAAATGAGCAATCACATCAGAAGCTGATGATAGTGTTCCATCATTACCCATTTCAATTCCATCAACTCTGATAAGAATATCTCTATCGACAGTTGAACTTGCAGTCACTTTAACAACGTAAGTTCCTTCTTCGGTTACTTGAACTTCATTCGTTATTTGATTGTCCCATTGCCCACCTACTTCTGTTACGACAGCCGTCATTTTATTGTCTGCAATAGCAAGGACAGTGCCCGTACTTGTATAGTAATTCCATTGACCAACATCTGTACCGGTACCCACAGTCGAATCAGTAAAGTCCCCATTTATTACAAGGTTGTCTACTACTGGTAGAGTTACAGTTGGATCAAAAGTTACTGTTGCTACAGCCAGTGCTGCTACCGCGGCATCTGCTTCTGTTTGCGTTAGATCTGCATTATCAAGTACGGCTTGTGCGGTATCAATTGCTGTCTGATACGCAGCTTTTAATGTTTCGTCTGCTCCGCCATTATGTAGTACCTGTGCTGTTGCTACTGCAGTTGCCAACTCTGTTTTATCTGCAACTACTGCTTCAGCTAACGTGCCAAGATAAACATCATCAAATGTGACTGTTGAAGCGACACTCGTCGTGTTTGCAGCTTCCAACACACCAAGTGACGTGACAATTTTAAACGCTGCATCAGCTGTAAAAGCACTTCCACTGACATATAGCGTAAATACTTGCGGAGTAGTTGTTAAATGAGCAATCACATCAGAATCTGTTGACGTTGTTCCCATACCATTCATTCCAATTGCATCGACTCTGATAAGAATATCTCTTTCAACAGTTGAACTTGCGGTCAGTTTAACAACGTAATCCCCTTCTTCGGTTACGCGAACTTGATTCCATATTTGATTATCCCATTGCCCCCCACCTACCGATGTTACGATAGCCGTCATTTCGCTGTCTGCAATGGCAACGACAGTGTCAGTGTTTGTATAGTAATTCCATTCACCAACAGAACCTGCATCGTTAGCCAGAGTCAAATCATCAAAGTCGCCATTAACAACAAGATTGGGTCCTTCTTCCAGTCCTGGATCTACAATGACAACTATTTTGGAGCTATTAAATACGACTTGTGCGGCTGCTAAAACAATAATCGCTTGATCTACTGTAGCCTGATCTGCGGCTGCATCTCGAATAACCCCAGCCGCGGAAATAGCATCAGAAAATGTCTGCCAGTCTGCCTGTGAAACTTGACCTTCTAAAGAGCCAATATCTGTCAGAGCTAAATTACCAGCATTAGCGGCAGTCATTGCAGCTGATAAAGCGGTTACATCTACTGCAACTGGATCTTTTGGTTCTAATCCAGATATTGCTGTTGTTATTGCAGCTGTTTTAGCTGTTACTTCTGCTTGCGTTGTTTCTGGCATTGCTAATGCAGTTGTAAGTGCTGCCCAAGTTGATGTTGAGTAGCTTGAATCCACAAGTGCGGCTGCTGCTTCTTTCTGTACTTTTAACGCTGCTTCCACTTCTCCGGTGCCAGTATCCGCAAGCGATAAATCGGCAATATGAATCTTAGAAACATTTGCAGTTCCGCCTATAGCAAAGAGCGCAATATATTCAATCGAAGAGAGATCGTAGTCAGCAAGATCAACCTCTACATCTTGCCAGCCTGTTACTCCATCATCGACTGATAATGGAATATCTCCAGACTCGACACCATTTGTCGATATTTTAATAAAGTAGCCGTCAGCATAACCGCCCGATGTGGCTATTTTTAACTTTAAAATATCAAATTCACTGAAATCACCGACAAAACCACCCGTTAAAGCGAGTACCGTTCCCCAATTATTCTCATTAACATCCCCTTCTACGGCTGATGTAATTGTCCAAGCATTGAGCCCTTCATAGTTACCTTCAGCATCAATTTGACTGCCTGTACTCCATTCACCAATCACAGTAGCATCATTAATTTCACTTGCCGCACCTGTAGATGAGATCAAGACAAACTCTTCTGATTCTGGTTGAACCGTTATTACAACTTTTCCATTAATATCAGTAGCGATAGTATCAAGATCATCGCCAGCTTCGACCTGCGCTGTAATATCGTCAAGTACAGCAAACACCTTACCCATTATTTCACTACTTAATTCTTCAATAGTAAAATCTCCAGCTGCTACTTGATCTTTTGACTCTTCCATCTTAGTAGCGATAACAAGCGCAATAACCTGTGCCACTATATGTAACTTTTCAAACTCAGCTTGGTTTTCACTGCCGCTTTTGCCTGCAATATAGTCTGCATTTAAGTCTAATGCTGTATTTAGCAGAGCTTTAACTGCGGTTTCAGCTGTAACCTTTTTTTCAGCTGCTGTTGCTGTGCTGTTATCTTGTTCAATGATATTTTGGACCATTGTGGTAAGCGGGCTAACAAAGGTAGAACCAGCAGGGGCACTTAATTTATATGATTTGGTTAAAGGTGCGTCAGGGAAGTCTTCGTCAATTGTTGTACCTGCCTCTATTTCAACTAACAAAGGGTTTGCGTCAATTTCACTTTGCGTAACATCTGCGATAGAGAAAACGCCACCGGAGCCACTGGTTGCCATTGGCTCATTGGTACCACAGATCTTATCTTTATTGAGATCCAGACAAACTGTCGCTTCTCTTAAATAACCATCAGCAACCTTACCTGCCAGGTTCGTTGTTACTGGTGAATCATTTCCTCCACTTACAGGTGTTACTACTACAGCGTTTGGATCAAAAGGATCATCACCACAACCGGCTAACGCGAGTGCCAAAGCTGTTGCCAGTACTGAATTTGCTAATTTAAAACCTTTAATTACTTTCATTTCCATATGTCCTTACTAGTTATAATATGTTTTTCGTGTACTGTTATCGAACTGACAACTCTTTTCGCACAACGACAAGTAACCGCTTTCTTTCATTTCTAAAAAAAAGACTCAATTTGATTATGCAACCACTTATCATGTTGCTGTTAATCACTTTACAAAATTGAGTATATAGATCAAAAACAGCGCATAAAGTGACCGCAATCACACATGTAAGCGCTTTCACAGATAAAGATCACACTATTGGCGAGATTTTAGGTATTTGCCGTTTGTTACAATAAAGTTAACAGAAGAACGCTATGTTAAAAAATTGTTATATCGCCCCATTGACAAATTGAATTGCACTTAAAACAGTTGTGAAGTTGCTCCCAAAGCAGAAGATTAATAACGTCTAAATCAAAGGCTATATTTTAACTAGAACAGAATAATGGTATAAGAAAGCGCTTACAATGTATTTACTCCATATAAGGAAAGGATAAATGATGAAGACCGCACCCTACTCAACGGCCAAAATAACAGCTGTCGCATTTGCGATAACGCTGGCAGGCTGTGCCTCAGATGGCAAAGTTGCAACCGCAGATGATGCACTGGAGAAAACCTCGACACCAAAAGCACTGGTACTGACAGCCGCGCCGCTGACACCCAGTGCAAAATGGAAATTACTGTGGAGTGATGAATTTGATGGCAGTGAAATTGATAAAAAGAAATGGCAGCGTGTAGAAGACTGTTGGGGTGGCGGTAACAATGAACAGCAATGTTATACTGGTCGTGACAGTAATGCGTTTGTTGAAGATGGCCTGCTCAATATTGTTGCAAAAAAAGGCGATTTTACCGGTGCAGATAATGCAGATGGCAATCCAGGCACAAGAACCTTACCTTACACATCAGCTAAATTACGTACTGTAAATAAAGGTAACTGGAAATATGGTCGTTTTGAAGTTCGAGCTAAATTACCAGCGGGTCAAGGTACTTGGCCGGCGATTTGGATGCTGCCGACAGACTGGGTTTACGGCGGCTGGGCAGCGTCAGGTGAAGTCGATATTATGGAAGCGGTTAATCTAAAAACGCCTTCTACCGAAACAGGGGCTGCTGATGGTGAGCTTGAGTCACGCGTATTTGGTAGCTTGCATTATGGCAAACCTTGGCCTGACAATGCCTTTACAGGTCAAGCAACACATCTGCCTGGCAATGTAAATCCAGCTGATGACTTCCATACTTATACCATTGAATGGGAAGAGGGTGAAATCCGCTGGTATATCGATAATGTTCATTTTGCAACGCAAAGAGAAGAAGGCTGGTACAGTCAACATATGGAAGATGGTGTCTTTATTAGTGGCGGTAAAAATGCTCCCTTTAATCAGAAATTCCATATGCTGCTGAATCTTGCAGTGGGTGGTAACTGGGCGGCTAATGCCAATAATGGCGGAATCGATTCTTCTGTATTCCCGCAAACGCTTGCTGTTGACTATGTACGTGTTTACCGTTGCTCAGCTGACAGATGGAAAGGTAAAGGCTGCGCAAGTATCTCTGATCAAGCGAAATTCGTTGAAGGAACTCCTGAGCCGGAAATCCTAATCGGAGATGGTAACTTCGGTAAGGGCCCTCTTTTTGATCTTTACAAAGATGCATTGGCTGTTGGCGCGGCTTTTGACGGCTATGATCCTAAAAAAGTTGTAACGCAAGAAGAAGTTGAAGAAGCAGGCCACGGAAAAGTATGGAAAATAACTAAAGCAGGCAAAGTCGGTAATGTTTATTTACGTACGGCGCAGACTGATATGAGTCACTGGATGGACGGTGGAGAGCTGGTATTTGATCTGAAAATTGAAAGCAAAGAAGGCAATCCTGAACTGTTAGTGAAAATGGACAGCGGCTGGCCTAATGCAAGTGATATTGCCGTAGAACAACCTGCGGTAGGCACATGGAGTGAAGTACGCATCAATGTCGCGGATCTAATTTCCCGCGGAAATAGATTTGCTGGCGGCAAGGCCGATATATCAAAAATAGCCAATATTCTGGTTGTTGAGCCTTTAGGTGTTATGACACTGAAAATGGATAATATTCGTTTTGAATATGCGCCTAAGTAAGCAGTTAAAACATTAACAATAATGTGGTTGAATTCAGCAATGAATCAACCACATTCCTATTTAATCTAATCCCCGATATCCTCCACTATTTAGCGCACTTTTTTCCTGTTCTTGTCGATTATCTCGACGTATTTTCTCTGCCATAACCTTTCTCCGTCAATGTTCCCTAAACAATTGAATAAAAAAATAAAACCACCTTTACAGAGCACAAATTAGTCCCCCTGCTCTTTCTCGAACAGGAGAAGCCTTAATCATGACCATTTGCCGCTTGTGAACCACCCGAGACGTTTTCAGCCAACTTGGACAAGATGTTAGTGCCTTGCAGCGTCGGCAGCATATCGCGCACATTTTATGGAAATATTTCTACTGGACATTATTTGTAAATTTAAAGCGTTGCATCCTGCCATTGAGTTTTCAATAACCGCGAGTTATACCCGTTATGATC
>NZ_JBLIEK010000045.1:0-26812 GCF_047632995.1 Psychromonas sp. | reverse complement strand
CAAACCTTTTACCTAAATTCAGCAAAAAGATTTGGGTGTTCGCGCATATTAAAACTCAAATACCGGCTCACGAATGATTTCGATGCAAGTATCAACGACATCGCCATTGTATAAAATGTTTTTATTTTTTTGAATTTCTGCTATCGCGATATTAAGGCCGAGAGCAGCACGGTAAGGCCGATGTGAATTGATCGCTTCGACAACATCCGCAACGGCAATAATTTGAGCCTCGAGTATGATCTGATCGCCTTTTAACCCGTAAGGATAGCCACTGCCATCAAGGCGTTCATGATGCTGAAGGATCATCTCTTTTATCGGCCAGGGAAATTCCGTATTCTCGATAATGTCATAGCCCACTTGCGGATGCGTTTTGATTATTTCAAATTCCGGCTTGGTTAACTGTCTTGGGCAATTGAGGATTTCAGCGGGCACATTAATCTTGCCAATATCATGAATGTGAGCGCCATGCATTATCCCCTCTTGCTGCATCTCTGGTAAGCCCATTTTTTTAGCAATCAGCAAGGCCAGCTTTGCGACTCTTTTCTGGTGACCAAAGGTGTAGGGATCGCGCACTTCTACGATTGTTCCTAAGCTATGGATTGTATTTATTAACGCTTTATTAAGCTGTTCGCTATGTTTTTCCTGCGCTAGTTGCGCTAATTTCAGCTCAGAAATATCAGTCAGGGTAAGTCTAAACTGACCGTCGATACCGTCGATACTGCTGTCGATGGAGGCGGTTAATTGCACAAACATAAATAAATCATTTGCCGTTTTTATTCTTAATTCACAAATTTGATACTTAGTGGTGTTAATTAATTTTCTACGAAAATGATAATAAACATCCTGATCTTCTCTGACAATAAAGTCGGAGAGCGGTTTATTTAGCATTTTATGAACAGGCGATGTCAACAGCTTGCTCGATGTTTTATTGGTTTCAACAATTAGCCCCTTAGGGTTAATGGTCATATAGCCATTGGGCGCAAAATCAAACAGATCCGAGTATTTTTTTAATGACTCGTAGAGCTTAATTTGTGTCTCTTGTAATTCGTTATTTTGCAGTTCCAGTTCGATTTGATGGGTATGTAACTCGTGAATGAGCGACTCACTATTGTCTATATCGCTATCATTCAGATCAATACCATTTAATGGAGCAGAACTCGATAAAAGCTGCTTTTTGGCAGCCGCTTTTAATTTACTGAGGTAATTTTCACTCTCAAACTTACTGTTCATTTTAAGCCTCGAAATCTACCATTCTAATTAATTGTATATACAACCGCGCAAACTTTTCCTGAAACATCGGTCATTCTCGATAAGGTCTCTTTTTGCGCAATCGTTTCCCCCGATTTAGTTAGTCGATAGGTTGCAATATCCACTATATTTTCTTTATGATTATGGCAAAGAGAAGCTGCATCGACCATCTGCTGTAAATATTTTTCTGGGGTGAGCATTGTAATAGGCTGACCAAGCAGTTCCTCTCGGCTCCAACCATAAAGTTTAACCGCCTGCTCATTCAGCGCAATAATTAAACCATTAAGATCTTTTATAATCATCGCATGGGGAGCAAGCAAAAATGCGCCGCTCATAAAAAACATATTTTCCTGCAAATTGTCGCTACTGATTTGCAGCATAGCGTCTACTTTTTTGATTTTGCTAATATCTTCAAAGGTGATCACCACGCCATCAATTAAATTTTTCAAGGTTCGGTAAGGTCTAATACACATACGCAATATATTATTGTCTACATCACGCACTTCTAGCTCTTTCATAAGTAAATTGTCTAAGACCTGTAAGGAAAGTTGTTCAACATTAACATCAACCAGTTTACTAGCGAAATGACTAAGAGGTCGGCCTATATCAGCGTTGGTTAATGGAAATATCTTGTTAGCTTGGGGAGTACACAGGCGCACTGCACAGTGAGTGTCGAGAAAAATAGTGGCAATATTGGTGGTGTCAAGTAAGTTTTTAATATCATCATTGGCTTTCATCAGATCATCAACCTGACATTTCAATTCAGCCCCGACTGTTGAAGATTCTTCGTTAAGTGACTGCAGTTCCTCTCGAGATGTTTCCAACTCTTCATTACTGCTTTGCAACTCTTCATTGGTTGATTGTAATTCTTCGTTGGTGGCTATCATATCTTCATTGGATGTTTCTAACTCTTCAATATGAGATTGTAAACTTTCTTTTGTATATCTCAACTCTTCAGTTAGTTGTTCAAATTGCGCGCTATTTACGAAGGGAGCCGTTATGGTCGATGGCTCTTTTTTAACGGGTATCTCCTCAAATATAACCATGGTCAGATTGCTGCCGGCAGTTTTAAACTCTGGCAGGGGCTTAAGGATCAGATTGAAATGAATGACGGATTGCTTATCGCTAATTCTCAGTTTGGGGATGGTTATCGCTTTGTGGTCAGAATGAAGTTGATCAATCGCTTTGCTAAGTGAGATTTTAAGACCCAGCTTTGCCATATTAAGGATATTGAAATCGCATAGCCCTTCCGGCAGTTCAAGGTAAGGCCCGAGCTTACCGTGGACGTAGACTATTTCCCCTTGTTCATTGATGATAGCACTTGCCGGCATACCACTTTGATATAGCATCGCTTTCAATAATTTTAGCGAGTTGACCTCTTCAAATGTCTTTTTCTGCTGTGACAGCTCTGTTTTATACATGGAAAAATCTCTTTTGGGGTGAGTTAAATTGAACAG
Organism: Psychromonas sp.; assembly: GCF_047632995.1. Lineage (GTDB taxonomy): Bacteria > Pseudomonadota > Gammaproteobacteria > Enterobacterales > Psychromonadaceae > Psychromonas. The sequence continues at coordinate 24,107 of NZ_JBLIEK010000045.1, read as the reverse complement.
TGGATATTTTTTTTCCATATTGGGCAATTTTTTAAAAATTTTACACTTTTTGTCTAATACAGAAAAAAGTATAGACGCAGGCCCCAGACTTTCAGAAGAACCCAAAAATAACAGGCCATCTGCCTTTAGGCTGTAGTGAAAAAGCGGCAGTATTTTACGTTGTAAATCCTGAGTAAAGTAGATCAACAGATTGCGACAACAGAGCAGATCAAGTTTGCTAAACGGAGGGTTGCTGGTTAAGTTTTGTACTGCAAAAATAACTGTCTCACGAATTTTATTGCTTACCTGATAGCCGTTACTTTTTTCAACAAAATAGTTATTAAGCCTTTGCGGGCTGATATCTTGGTTAATAATTTTTGGATAAATGCCTGCGCGTGCAATAGAAATTGCAGCTTCATCAATATCTGTGCCGAAGATTTGCACTTCAAATTGTCGATTAAGCTGCTCCATGCATTCATCTACTATGATAGCGATTGAATACACTTCTTCGCCACTGCTGCAACCCGCAACCCAAATTCGCAGAGGGTCATTAGCTGGTTTCTTGCGGATCAGTTCAAGTAAGTGCTTATTTTCAAGTTGCTCAAAGGCATCAACATCCCGGAAAAATCGGGTGACACCAATCAATAGCTGTTTATAAAGTATCATCACTTCCTGAGCGTTATCTCTTAATAAACAAAGGTAATCACTGATTTGGGTCATATGATGTACCGCCATGCGGCGCTCTATGCGGCGGCAGATAGTGGTCGTTTTATAATTTGAAAAATCTTGTTGTGTTGCTGAAAATAATAGCGCAAATACCTCTGGTAATGCTGCAAGTATTCTACTTTCATGACTACTGGGACTTTCCTGTAGGCTATTAATATTGCCACCGATAATATCCAATAATGTGTTGGGTATATCCGTAACCGGTAAGATAAAATCAACATTACCACTGGCAATCGCACTTTCGGGCATCCCTTTGAACTTAGCTGAGTCGCGACTTTCCGCTATCACCATACCGCCTGCGTGATGTATTGCGCTGATGCCTTCTGTGCCGTCACTGCCGCTACCGGATAAAATAATGGCAATGGCATTTTCTCCTTGATCACTGGCAACCGAGTGAAAAAAGGTATTAATCTGATGACTAAGTGTGCTTGAAACTGTCAATTCATGCAGATGCAAGACACTATTCGCTATGGTCATATTTTTATTGGGTGGGATAACATAAACGCAGTTTGCTGATACTTTAACCCCCTCTTTAGCTAAAGACACTTTCATCGTTGTTTTATGCTGAATAATTTCTGACAATACGGAGACGTGTTTAGGGTCTAAATGTGAAACTATCACGAATGCGCACCCTGAACTGGCTGGCATTACTGGAAAAAACTGATTTAACGATTCTAATCCGCCCGCTGAAGCGCCAATCACCACGATCGGTTGCACCCATTTTATTGGGGGATTTTCTTCTGCCAATTCAGCTTGCTTGACGTTAATTGGCTCGCCAAGATTATTGGCCTCTGCCGTCATTTTTTTGTTTTTAATTGCGCGTTTCGTATCTTTTATGACCACATGGTTCTCATTATCAAATCTGTTGATCTGCAGTTGTATTGAATGCTTAGTGCTCTGTGCACTATCGTTTCAATATATAGTAAACATGGAGCCTGTCAAATTCAGTTGATGTTTTTATTATAAAAACGTTAACTCGCTGTATTTGTAGTATTTACGTTCTCAATGGATGGGTTCATTTGCTAAAAAAGGTACTAAAAAAGTACTGAACAGGCAATTGTTTTTTTAAATTTTAATAAAAAAACGCACATACTCAGCAAATATGGTTGCAATTACACTCCTCTGCAGCATCTATACTTATTTTCAATCTTTATAGATGCTGCTGCGGTTAAGGTCTTTTGCTTAGAACAGAGCCTATTCCAGATATCGCATCTGAATCCAAAAACAGCAAATAGTTACAGCAAAAATCATTTTTGCTATAACTAATTAATTGTTTTTTATTTATACAAAAACGCCCCGAAGCAGTCCAAACCCCTAATTACTGGTGGCATATTGCCTTTTACTTTACCAAGCTGCCAATCAAGTTGATTAGCGCTCAATTCTTACAACATTTAATTAACAGTTGATAGTTAGGGCACGAATCATTACCATACTAATTAATTGAACGTTCAATTAATTACGTTTTCAACTATGCAGAGAAGTTATTTATGCCCAGACCAGTGATGAAACAGCTCCGACAACAGCAACTTATCGATGCCACACTAGTGTCCGTCGAACGTCATGGACTGCAGCACACTACAATTAATACTATTAGTGGTATAGCGGGAATGTCATCGGGAATCATCAGCCATTACTTTGGCGGCAAGCAGGGGTTAATAGAAGCAGCCCTTAAATATCTTCTCGATGAATTAAAGCAGGCATTACTAGTAAGGACGTCAGGAAAAACACTCTCTCCAGTTGCCAGACTATCTATGATAGTTGAAGCAAATTTCACTGCATTACAACGATCCAATGCCGTGGCTAAAACATGGTTAAGTTTCTGGTCCCAAGCGATGCATGATCCGGGACTGGCAAGACTTCAACATATCAATAACCAGCGTTTATACAGCAACCTACTTTTTTCTTTTAAGCAGCTTTTGCCAGCTACTGCCGCTATCAATGCAGCCAAACAAACCGCAGCAATGATTGACGGTTTCTGGCTGCGCAGTGCGCTGAGTTCAACACCTGAAGAAGATTTCAAACAAGCCCAAATTTTATCTAAAGCCTTTATTGAGACTTTTATCGTGCAACACGGAGAAAATCAATGCCAGCATTAATAACCTACCAAAATTATATCCACGGTCAATATGTGCCTAATAACACAGGTGAAACATTTTCAGTTATCAACCCCACTACCGGTGAGGTTAGCTACTTAGTTGAAACAGCAGATCAAGCAGTGAAGCAAGCTGCAATTGAGAGTGCTAAATCCGGTTTTGCCAAATGGTCAAAAATGACTCCAATAGAGCGCAGTCGTATTCTGCTCAAAGCCGTTGCGTTATTGCGTGAACACAATGACGAACTTGCAGCGGGTGAAGTGCTTGATACCGGTAAACCATGGCAGGAAGCTTCCGTCGTTGATGTCGTGACAGGTGCAGATACTATTGAGTTTTTTGCAGGCATTGCTCCGAGTATTGAAGGCAATCAGCAACAGGTCGGTGATGATTTTTATTACACTCGCCGCGAGCCTCTGGGTATTTGTGCCGGTATCGGCGCATGGAACTATCCACTGCAGATTGCTTGTTGGAAAGCAGCACCGGCGTTAGCTTGCGGTAATGTCATGATTTTTAAACCCTCAGAAGAAACACCGCGTGGTGCGATGCGCTTAGCCGAAATGTTCACTCGCGCGGGTGTTCCCGATGGTGTGTTTAACGTGGTTCAAGGCGATGGTCGTGTTGGCGCTTGGCTCACCAATCATGAAGATATTGCCAAAATTTCATTTACCGGTGAAGTAGGTACCGGCAAAAAAGTGATGGCAGCAGCTGCAAGTTCACTAAAAGCCGTCACCATGGAATTAGGCGGTAAATCACCGCTGATTATTTTTAATGATGCCGACCTGGAAAATGCGGTATCAGCAGCGATGTTAGGTAATTTCTATACGCAAGGAGAAGTTTGTACAAACGGCACCCGCGTGTTTGTTCAAGAAGATATTTATCCTCGATTTATAAAGCGTCTCGTTGAGCGTACAGAGCAAAATATTATCTGCGGCGATCCGATGAATACTGAGACAAATTTTGGTCCTCTGATTTCCAAGGAGCATCAACAAAAAGTGCTCGACTATATTGCGATTGGTAAAGCTGAAGGCGCCACCCTGCTTACTGGAGGCAAAACATTACAGCCTGAAAATGCACCACAGGGTTTCTTTGTTGCGCCGACGATTTTCACTGACTGTACAGATGAAATGACCTTGTCTAAAGAAGAAATATTTGGCCCTGTTATGTCGGTACTGACTTTCAGCGATGAAGATGAAGTTATTCGCCGCGCAAACAGTACCCGCTTAGGATTAGCCGCAGGCCTGTTTACTCAGGATATTACCCGTGCTCACCGGGTGATACATCAGATTCAGGCAGGCATCTGCTGGATTAATACTTTTGGCGCATCACCTGCTGAAATGCCGGTTGGTGGCTATAAAATGTCAGGTGTCGGCCGCGAAAATGGCAGCGAAACACTCAAAGAATATACCCAGATCAAAGCGGTATATGTCGGCATGCAGCCACTTGAAAGTCCGTTTTAAGGAATAAAGATGACGCAAGCACAATATGATTACATCATTGTAGGCGCAGGGAGCGCAGGTTGTGTCCTTGCAAATCGCTTGTCAGCAGATCCAAGCAATAAAGTGCTAGTGTTAGAAACCGGCGGCAGCGATAAGAGTATTTTTATTCAGATGCCGACCGCATTATCAATACCGATGAACAGTAAAAAGTATGCCTGGCAGTTTGAAACACAAGCCGAGCCGTTTTTAGATAATCGCCGCATGCATTGCCCTCGAGGTAAAGTATTAGGGGGTTCGTCATCTATTAACGGCATGGTCTATGTGCGTGGCCATGCGCGTGATTTTGACGAGTGGCAGCTATCTGGCGCTAAAAATTGGGACTATGCACATTGTCTACCCTACTTTAAAAAAGCCGAGAGCTGGTCATTTGGCGGTAATGAGTATCGCGGAGAATCTGGCCCGCTTGCTGTTAATAACGGCAATAATATGAAAAATCCGCTATACCAGGCCTTTGTGGATGCGGGTGTTGATGCCGGTTATTTAGCAACGAAAGATTACAATGCACAGCAGCAGGAGGGGTTTGGCCCGATGCACATGACCGTTAAAAATGGTGTGCGTTGGTCTACCGCGAATGCCTACTTAAGACCGGCCATGAAGCGCGACAACTTAACGGTCGTTACTCACGCCCTGGTGCACAAGGTGCTGCTTGAAGGTAAAAAAGCCGTGGGGGTGCGTTACGAGTCTAAAGGTCAATTAACTGATACGCGCTGTAATAAAGAGGTTCTGCTCTGTGCAGGCTCGATCGGTTCCCCGCATATTTTACAACTGTCGGGTATTGGTGACGCCGATACCTTATCAAAAGCAGGTATTGAACAACGTCATGAGTTACCGGGTGTTGGTCAAAATCTGCAAGATCATCTTGAGTTTTACTTTCAATTTAAATGCTTAAAACCGATAACGCTTAACGGGAAAATTGACCCGTTAAATAAATTATTGATTGGTGTACGCTGGATATTGAATAAATCGGGTTTAGGCGCGACTAATCACTTTGAGTCATGCGGATTTATTCGCTCTAAAGCTAATTTACAATGGCCGGATATTCAGTATCACTTCCTACCGGCAGCCATGCGTTATGACGGTAAAGAAGCATTTGCAGGCCATGGTTTCCAAGTCCACGTCGGCCATAATAAACCCAAAAGCCGCGGTGCGGTTAAAGTTGTCTCACATGACGCCCATATTGCGCCGCAAATTCAATTTAACTATTTATCACACCAGGATGATATTGCAGGATTTCGAGCCTGCGTTCGATTAACCCGCGAAATAATCAATCAGCCCGGCTTAGATGAATACCGCGGCGAAGAGATTCAGCCGGGCCCTGCAATACAAACAGATCAGGAAATTGATCAGTTTGTCAGGCGTTCGGTTGAAAGTGCCTATCACCCCTCCTGCTCATGCAAAATGGGTGAAGATGCCATGTCGGTAGTGGACTCTGAAACTAAAGTCCACGGTATCGAAGCGCTTCGCGTTGTCGATTCATCGATTTTTCCAACGATTCCTAACGGCAATCTCAATTCACCTACCATTATGGTCGCAGAGCGTGCCGCCGACATGATTTTAGGTAAAACACCCCTTGCGCCAAGCAAAGCTAAGGTGACTGTGGCCGATGACTGGCAAACCAGACAGCGGTCAAATAAGGCGATTAATCAAGTTTAAGAAAGGAAAATTAATATAGTGCTTCTCTAAATATATATATATAGATAGAGCAGTATATTTCAGCCAGAGCGTCGAAAAATAAGCATTTATTTAGCGATGTTTTCAACGCTCTGTTATATCGCAAACTAAAAAAGGAACGATCATGAAACTAAAAAAAATACTTCCCATACTGGCAGCTACTGTCGCGTTAACAGCAAATGCAGATCAATGCGAGACGGTTCGTTTTTCTGATGTGGGTTGGACAGATATCACCTCTACGACAGCTATCACCTCTACAGTATTAAAAGGGATGGGTTACAAAACGGATACGCAGTTGTTGTCTGTACCTGTGACTTATAAGTCGATAGAAAATGGCGACATCGATGTGTTTCTTGGTAATTGGATGCCAACAATGAAAGCTGATATTAAAGCTTATAGTGAAGCGGGAACCGTAGAGACCATTCACAAAAACTTATCAGGTGCAAAATACACATTAGCGGTACCAAAGTATGTTTATGATGCGGGCGTTAAAAACTTTGCCGATCTTATTAAGTTTGCTGATAAATTTGATAGCGAAATCTATGGTATTGAACCTGGCAATGATGGTAACCGTTTAATCCAAGATATGATCGCTAAAAATGCGTTTGGTCTAAAAGAGTTTGAATTAGTCGAGTCCAGCGAAGCGGGTATGATGTCGCAAGTTAAACGTGCAACACGTCGCGACAACTGGGTGGTATTTTTAGGTTGGGCACCACACCCAATGAATGCAAATTTTGATCTTGCTTATTTAGCCGGTGGCGATGAATTTTTTGGTCCTGATTTTGGCGGCGCGAGTGTATTCACCAATGTTCGTAAAGGCTACACGCAAGCGTGCCCGAATGTTGGTACATTGTTAACCAATCTTACCTTTACCCTATCCGCCGAAAACCAAGTCATGGCCGCTATTTTAAATGATGGCAAAAAGCCAGAAGCCGCTGCGACAGATTGGCTGAAAGATAATGCCTCTGTTTTAGATGCATGGTTAGAAGGTGTTAAAACTATCGACGGTAAGCCCGCTTTGCCGGCCGTAAAAGCGTATTTAAAGCTTTAAGTTTTACTTCAGGTTGGCAACTCCGCCAACCTGAATTTCTTTTTATTACACGGCGTTGCAAATATGAGTTTTATAACAGAACATAAATTACCTATCGGTCAGTGGGCCGAGACCATGATGGATGGGCTAATTACCTACTGCGGTTCTCTTTTTGATGCCGTTTCCAGCTTACTGGACGTCATGATCGAAAGTTTGGTGGACTTTTTATCTATGCTGCCACCTTGGCTATTTATTGTCATTGTTGCGGGTTTGATTTTTTGGCAACAGCGCAATAAAGCCGTAACGGCATTTTTTATTTTGTCATTGCTGCTGATTTGGAATCTCGGCTATTGGGAAGAGACCATTGAAACCTTTTCTTTAATTATTTACGCCACCGGATTCTGTGTATTACTGGGTGTGCCAATTGGTATTGCCGCTGCACATCGTCCCAGGTTGTACCGCTTTATACGGCCGTTGTTGGACTTAATGCAGACAATCCCCCCCTTTGTTTATCTTATTCCAGCGTTAACCTTATTTGGCTTGGGCGTGGTTCCGGGTCTTATTTCGACCATTGTGTTCTCCATAGCAGCGCCCATCAGGCTGACACACTTAGGTATTTCCGAAGTGCCCGAAGAGTTGTTAGAAGCGGGTCGTGCATTTGGTTGCACTAAGCGTAGCTTGCTTTTAAAAGTTGAAATTCCTGCGGCCATGTCAAGTATTCGAGCAGGTATTACGCAATGCATTATGCTCAGTTTATCTATGGTGGTTATCGCAGCTTTAGTAGGCGCCGATGGTTTGGGAAAACCTGTGGTACGGGCGCTTAATACGGTAAACATTGCGACAGGTTTTGAAGCCGGGTTAGCCATTGTGTTGGTCGCAATCATGCTTGACCGCATATTTAAAAGCAAATAAACGACAGGACTTAATAAAATGATCGAGTTTAAAAATGTTGATGTTGTGTTTGGCGAACAACCTGAGCGCGCATTACCGCTAATGGACAGTGGCGCAAGTCTACAAGAGATTCAAGAGCAGACTGGGTTAACCGCAGCCGTAAGAAATGCCTGTTTGAAGGTAGGTAAGGGCGAAATATGTGTGTTGATGGGTCTGTCTGGTTCGGGAAAATCAAGCTTATTGCGTACCGCGAATGGGTTGAACCCAGTGACTCGCGGTGATGTTTTTTTGGAAACCGAGCAAGGTTTTCAGAATTTCCACGAACTCAGTGAAGATGAGCGGCGTCAGGTTCGGATGAACCGCATCTCCATGGTGTTCCAAAAATTCTCACTCATGCCGTGGTTAACCGTGGCTGAAAATGTCGCTTTTGGTTTGGAGCAAAAGGGGTTGGATAAACGCACCGTTCGCGCCAAAGCCATTGAGCAATTAGAGCTGGTGGGCCTAGCCGAGTGGGCGGATAAAAAACCAAATGAGCTTTCTGGTGGTATGCAGCAACGTGTTGGTTTAGCTCGCGCGTTTGCGATGGAAACCGATATTATTTTAATGGATGAGCCGTTTTCCGCATTAGACCCGCTCATCAGAAGCGAGCTACAAGATGAATTGTTACGATTGCAACAGCAATTAAACAAAACCGTTTTGTTTGTCAGTCATGATTTGGACGAAGCCCTAAAGCTTGGCAATCATATTGCGATTATGAAAGACGGTATCATTGTTCAGCACGATACCCCGGAAAATATTGTGATGAATCCTGCGGACGACTATGTAGAGGCGTTTGTCGCGCATACCAATCCTATCAATGTTGTTAACGCACAGGCGCTAATGCGCCCGTTAGATAACCTGCAGGAACAACAAGGTGAAATCTGTCTTAGTCGGCGTGACGATTGCTGGTTGTATCAAGGCGATAGCATTAGTAACAGCGCTATTCGTTACGGCGATACGAAAGTATCTTTGGAGCTGTGGCGCGATGGTGATACGGACAACGTTAATAAAAAGCATGCTTTGGTGGTGTCACTGGCCGCTAAAATGGAAACCGTTATGGCGCTTCGCTATCAGTCTGAACACGGCGTATTAGTCGAGCAAGATGGTAAGTTAGTGGGTTATGTTGGCGACCGAGAGATTTATTATGCCATGCTTGGCAAGCTGATCGGCGATAAATAGGAGCGATCGTTCTGCAAACTATTACGAAGGGCCGCATTTTGCGGCTTTTTTATTGGCCAGTTTTTTATATGAAATATCGGGTGTCGGCAACGAAATAGTCGTCACCAATATTAAAGTTGCAAACCATAAAGTCACAAAGGAAAAGTACTCAAGATCGCTACTTCCATGTAACAACCCTTAATTTATAAACACATTTATAAAAGCAGAATAGCGCCTCACGTTATTCTGCTTTTTTTATTTTACAGATGAGTGTTATGATTATTTCTGTTATGGTACGCAGAAAATAGTGAGAGAATTATGGACAAATACGAACAACTATTAATTTCATTACGCCGAGTGATCAGAGCTATCAGTATCCATTCTCGGCAGTTAAATAAAGACTCTGGATTAACTGTGCCGCAATTAATCGTAATGCGCAAAATAGCACAACTTGACGCGCCGCTTGCAAAGCAGATTGCTCAAGAGATCACGTTAAGCGCAGCAACCGTCACAACGATTCTCGATAGACTTGAAAGCCGCAATTTAGTCATTAGAACACGCAGTGAGACCGATAAACGTAAGGTCCATTTATCATTAAGCGAAGTCGGCCAAAACTTATTAAGCGACTCGCCAAAACCGCTTCAAGAGAATTTTATTAAACGCTATCAAAATCTTGAAGAGTGGGAGCAAAGTCAATTACTCGCAGCCGTAGAACGTATTGCATGTATGATGGATGCCGCTGAACTCGATGCCGCCCCCGTATTACTGGTAGGAAAAATTCAAACCGATGAGTCTTTGTAATTGCGATTTTAATTCGACCGTCTGCTTATACTGCGGGTGAACCGCCCGCCTCACTGAACATCTGACTTATCTACCCAGCCAATCTGTAAAATTTCCCGTTATATCACTCTTCAACGCACAAAATGGATGGCGAACACAACAATAAATGCAGTGATAAAAAGGGGTCTCGACAAGGGAAGGTTAATCAATAGCGTGATTGCATCACAGCTAATTCTAGCTTTGTATATAAAAAAATGGGTTATAGGATAGGTATAAATAAATTGAAAACCGCACTTATTACTACAATCAATGCCTTGCTAGATTAATCTAGCAAGGCTATTTGACATTAATATTGCACGCTTTTAGTTTCAAATCCGGCAACTACTTTAGTTGCAAAGCAGCTGTTAACTCTCCTTCAAGTTAGCCGAATCTTCCACAATAGGAACAGAAAAAGAGATGACTCTTTTTTAGTCCATCTGATGCTTATAAAAACCGGCGGGTGACGGCGCATCTGGCGTATTGCCGAGGATCAAATCAGCAGCTTTTTCGGCCACCATCATCACCGGGGCGTAAATATTGCCATTGGTGATCGAAGGGAAGACAGAAGCATCGACCACCCGCAGATTCTCAACGCCATGGACGCGCAATTCAGCATCGACCACGGCCATCTCATCATAGCCCATCTTGCAGGTACAACTTGGATGGTAAGCACTTTCTCCTTCTCGGGAAACGAAATCGAGAATCTCCTGATCAGTCTGCGCTTCTGGACCGGGTGACAGTTCCTTGCCGCGCAGATCATCAAACGCTTTCTGTTCGATAATGTTCCGCGTACATCGGATAGCTTCGACCCATTCGCGGCGCTCCTGCTCCGTCGATAGGTAGTTGAAGAAAATCTCCGGATAAACACTTGCCTTTTTCGACGTGATCTTGACGTGACCACGTACATCGGTATTCATCGGTCCAACGTGCAACTGAAAACCATGCCCTTGAACGGGTGCAGAGCCGTCATAGCGAATAGCGAGCGGTAAAAAATGGAATTGCAGATTGGGATATTCGACTTGATCGTTGCCCCGGATAAAGCCCCCTGCTTCGAAATGGTTGGTAGCCGCTGCACCTTTACGGTTAAACAGCCAATCAAAACCTATCTTCGGTTGGTTGTACCACTTCAGGGCCGGATACATACTGACCGGCTTGGTGCAGCCATACTGAACATACAATTCCAGATGGTCCTGCAGATTCTCGCCAACACCAGGGAGGTCATGGACCATATCGATGCCGAGACCCTGTAAATGTTTGCTGTTACCGATACCGGAGAGCTGCAGAAGCTGCGGAGAATTGATTGCACCGCCGCAGGAGATAATTTCATTCGCGTAGACCTTATGAGTTTTGCCAAGCCGAGTGTATTCAACGCCGATCGCCTTTTTTCCTTCAAAGAGGATACGCGTCGCCATTGCTAGGCACTGAACGGTGAGGTTCGAGCGCTTCTTGACCGGATGGAGATAGGCTCGAGCGGAACTGTAGCGGCGTGCCCGGTAGATATTCTGGTCAAAGCGACCGAAGCCCTCCTGCTTATAGCCATTAACGTCGTCGGTCTGGGGATGCCCAGCTTGCGCGGTGGCCTTGAAAAAAGCATCAAAAAGGGGGTTATCGCACTCCGCCGTTGTTAGATTGAGCGGGCCATTGGAAGCATGGTATTGATCAGCCCCCTGCAGGCGGGTTTCAGACTTTTTAAAGTACGGGAGACAGTGGGAATAATCCCAACTTTCCAGCCCCTTGTTACTTCCCCATTTTTCATAATCCATAGCGTTGCCGCGAATATAGATCATCCCGTTGATACTGCTCGATCCGCCGAGTACCTTGCCGCGCGGATGGGCTATTTGACGATTGTTCATCTGTGGCTCGGGAGACGATTGGTAGAGCCAGTTGTAGGTCTTGTCGGTCAGCAGGTAGGTCAGCGCAGCTGGCATGTGGATGCGAAAATCCCACTTGAAGTCGGGCTTTCCAGCCTCGAGAACCAGTACCTTATTTTTTGGGTTCGCGCTCAGGCGGTTAGCCAGCACACTGCCAGCAGATCCACCGCCGACAATAATATAATCATATTTCTCTGTGTTCATATTCTGTGTGTTCCTTATTTCTGTGAGTTATTTTTTCTGTAATTTATTTCGTTGGCATTGCTGCTGCGTCCGGGCCACCACGGGCCTCTTCTACACAGCGCTGCAGCATCGCATAGTGTGCCCCGACCGATGAACGGGCTCGCAGCGGCTCATTAGCCGCAATGTGGCGGGCCGTTTCGACCCAGTTAGCCACCGTTTTTTGTCGATAGTCCAAGTGGTCATATAACGCATAATCCTGCGAACTGAAACCAAGTTGCAGGGCCTGCATGATCCACTCAAATATTGGGTTTCCGGTCATCTTTGCCAGGCGGATATTCAGTTCGCGATCCAGCTCTCCCAACGCTTGCATGTCCGGTTCCGGCTGCTCAAGAGATACCCGCATTTTTTCTACTTCATCCACAAGCTGTTGCTTTTCTGCGGCATCGGCACGCGCGATAGCTAAAAGAGTGATGGTGTGATCTATACTCTCGCGAAACTCAGCGATATCGGCGAGGCCGACATGCTGCTGTTTTAAAAACAGGGCCAGCGACTCACTGACATTGGCGACATCGATCTGCTTAACATAGGCTCCACCCTTGGCACCTTTGCGAATTTCCACCAGCCCTTTTTGCTTCAGTGCACGCATCGCCTCGCGGATCACTCCACGGCCGGTTTGAAACTGTAGTTGCAGTTCTCGCTCACTGGGCAACCCTTCCCCGGGCATTATTTTTTCGTTTAGAATGGCGGATTCGATCTGCAACGCCACATCCTCGCCGGCACGGCCGACTTGAGCGGGTGTAAATAGGGAATCTAAATTCATAAGCAAGCTGACCTTTTATTGGTAGTACCAATTTGAAAAGACCAAGCAGTTTTGATGCGAGGAACATAACAAATGTGATGTATTTCAGACATAACCATGATGTTAATTACAAAAAAGGGAGTGGAAAATATTCCAGACTCTTTAATGGTAGGACCAAACTACATGTTACTGGCGCTTTAGTCAACTTTATGGCTGAAAAGGCCACGTTCAATGGAGCAGAAGATCAGAGGAGCCTTTTAGTATCGCTTTGCTGGCGGGCAGAGCCGACAACATGTATGGCAGTGAAACAACTAATAAATATCCGCTAATAAAAATATGTCGTCATCGAGCGCTCACCTGCTGTGCAGTCGTGATTTCAGCATAGCGGCTTAGATCGGCGAACCATATATCTCCTCAAGTGTTGTTCTATTATTTTTCAGCCACGAGTAATTCAACTTTACTCCTAAGCTCCTAATGCCAAAGGGATAGTTGCTGGCCAAATTCGATCTGGTCATTTGAAGGCTATTTGACGAACATGGATATATTTAATTTAACTTGAAAGCAAATCTCTTAATTGGATAATATTGCTTTGCAAATTTCAAGATTGGTGTTAATAATGTAGCTCAATTTTTGCGCCAAACCATCGACTGCTATTTTCCACCCGCCGCCAATGATTGTTTCTCCTTGCCGCTTTGCGGACATTGCGGTGACACCTCCGCAAAATACGATTAATACTTTAACAGCTAACAAAGTAGATAATGAAAACAGTAATTTTTATATTTATCACCCTCTTCACCATCAAGGGCCACGCACTTCAGCTTCCACTAAAGAGTGAAATGTCACAGAGAAGAGTTATCACGACAAGATTAGAGATGGATGGCTACCGCAATCTAGCTGAAATAGAAAAAGTTCAATCCGTTAATAGATTCTTTAATCGCTTTCAATATTTAAAAGATATTAACGAATGGAACAAAAATAACTACTGGGCAACACCTAAAGAGTTCGTTATTCATGGTGGGGGCGATTGCGAAGACTTTGCCATAGCAAAAATGTTTCACCTAATAGATATTGGTGTCGATTCAAATAAGTTAATGCTGGCCTATGGCAAGACAATCCCTGCAAATCGTGATCATATTGTCCTGCTCTATTACAAATTACCAAGTTCAATGCCACTCGTCTTAGACAACAACGAAAGCTATCTGGAGCCGCTAAATGAGAGATATAACCTTAAACTGGTCTATGCCTTCAATGGTGGTTATGAACGAAATTTAATTGCCCCGGATAAATTCAATCTCTACAGAGTCAGGGTCAATATGATCAGCGGCATCCAAGAACTTCTGGGCAGAATGAATTTAAATAAAATCAATAGAGTACCAAGTTAAAGATTGACCTTCTTAGAAGGTAGCTTTGCTTTTCTTGATACTTTAGCGATATATAAAATACCCCTATTCATTGAGCACGCCGAATTTTAGGTTTGTTCCAAAAATACCAAATGCTACGGTTTGTCGGGGATATTATTGACAAACCGAGTGCTTGCTTAACCTCATTGTTTATTTATCTGAAATATCCACTACCAGTGCTTGATAAGGTGCAAGGCTTAATGGTGCAAGAGATAGCGGATTATCTTGATAATTATTCAAAACAAGCTGTTTAATTTTCTCCTCATAAAACCGTGTTAACTTCAGCTTGCTAAAGTTGCAGATGATCAATAAGGTTTTACCATTATAACTGCGCTTGTAAGCGTAAACATCGGCATCATCATGATCAAGCAGTTGATATTGACCATAAGTAATCACTTCGCCATAGAGCGCGGATTTTCTTAATTCGATCAGTTTCCGATAATAATGGAAGATTGAATTTTCATTGTCTCTTTCTACCTGTGCATTCACTTCTGATTGATTATCATTGAGTGCCAGCCAAGGGGTGCCGGTGGTAAATCCTGCATTTAAACTATTATCCCACTGCATCGGCAGACGAGCGTGATCTCGTGAAAAGTAGTTAAGAAAATCGATCGCCTGCTGCGCTGTGCGGCCACTGGCTAATATTTTCTGATAATGAAATTTTGCCATCAGATCATTAAACTGACTGATATCGGTAAAGGTTTTATTGGTCATGCCAATCTCTTCACCTTGGTAGACATAGGGCGTACCACTCATCATATGGGTGAGCGTACCGAGCATTTTCGCACTGATACTACGATACTCGATGCTGTCGCAGCCAAAGCGGGAAACCGTACGCGGTTGATCGTGGTTGCTCCAATAGAGGCTGTTCCAACCTTTTTGGTATAGATCTGTTTGCCAGCGTGTCATGATCTCTTTATATTCAACAAGATCAAAGGGTTTGCGTACAGCATTGTGCTCTTCTCTATCAATACTCATATGTTCAAAATGGAAAATCATGCTCACTTCATGCCTGTCCGGGTGTGAGTAGTAACGCCCATCAAGCGTGGTAGTAAAGGGCGTTTCTGCAACCGTCATAACATCAAAGTGGGACAATACTTTTTCATCAATTTCACGCAGATATTGATGACACAAGAGGTTATTTGCCCAATGCTCCCACCCCGCGACACCTTCATCAAAAATGGTGGCATCGGGAAAATCAGAGGGTTTACCAATCATATTGATCACATCCATGCGGAAGCCGCCGATGCCTTTTTTTAGCCAAAAATGTAAAACATCATGGATTGCTGCACGCACCTCTGGATTGGCCCAGTTTAAATCGGGCTGTTTTTTACTAAACAGGTGTAAATAGTATTGATTGCTCGCATCATCTAATTCCCAGGCTTTCGGGGTAAAAAAGGATTCCCAGTTATTGGGCTCACTGCCGTCTGGTTTGGGATCTTTCCAAATATACCAATCCCGTTTTGGATTATCCAAGCTGCTTTTTGATTCAATAAACCAAGGATGTTCATCGGAGGTATGATTGACCACCAGATCCATTAAGATCTTAATATCACGTTTTGTAGCTTCGACAATCAGTAATTCCATGTCGGCCATGGTGCCGTATTCCGGCGCTATTTTATAATAATCAGAAATATCGTAGCCGTTATCATCCATGGGTGACTGGTTCACCGGGCTTAGCCAAATAATATTAGCGCCCAATTCCTGAATATGGTGCAGTTTATCGATAATGCCTTGGATATCTCCCACACCATCACCGCTGCTGTCATTAAAGCTGCGTGGATAAATTTGGTAGACCACGCAGTTATGCCACCATTTTTTTGTTATTGCGCCCTTCATAAAGCTGTTCCTTATATTGATGAATTATAACTATGCACTGTCATTAATGATTAAGTTTGTGAGCAAGGTAACTGACTCGCTCTTGCGAATACCTAAACAGACCTGTGCTGCAATGTTGCCCTTTTCTTTAATAGGTTGGCCTACCGTAGTGATCCCCTGCTCAAGTGCGCAGGTAATACCATCAAAGCCGACAATCTGTAACTCACCGGGAACGGCAATATTAAGCTCGGTGGCGACATGTAAAGCGGCAATGGCAATTTTATCACTCATGCATAAAAGCAAAGTAATGGGCTTTGAGGCAGTTAATATACCGCGAATAATAGTTTGAATCATGCGCTCATCATAGAGCTCAATTTGCCAGATAGCATCATTTTCAATGGCAATATTGGCGTCACTTAACGCCTCTTTATAGCCCTCTAATCGACAGCGACTGATTGACTCTGTGGGTGAGAACAACTGCAGATCGGCAATGGATTGAGAATCGCTATTCGAGGTAAGATGCAGCCCTAAAATAACCGGGTGAATGGTGCTGACTTGGGCATGATCAATGGCATATTTAGCGATCGAATAGGCCGCTTGATGGTTATTAATATTAATAGAGGGGTAGTTTTTATACTTAAAATCCACCGTGATAATGGGTTTATTCTGTAATTCAAGACGTATTAATATTTTACTGTTTTTCGGTTGACCATAAACAATAAAGGCATCTGCCAGACTATCAATTTGATTAACCAGATAACGCTCTGCATCTGAGGCGAGCAGCAGCATATTAACATGCTGTTTATCAAACACCTCGGCAACGGCGCTTAAAAATTGATTAGCTACCGGGTTCATTAATGACTCAGAGAGATCATCGGATAATACAATACCATAGACCCCGGTTTTACCCGTGCGCAGACTTCTCGCGGCCATACTTGGACCTAAATAACCTACCTCTTCACAATATTTTAATATTTTATCACGCAGCGACTTTGACAGTTGAGCAGGTTTATTAAAAGCGTTAGAGATAGTCGCCGGAGAGACGCTTAGTTGCTGGGAAATATTTTTCAATGTGTGTTTTTGTGGCATTTTCATGTCGACGACCCTTATATTGCCATTTAGTCTAAATCGTTTTAGTAAAATGTTCATATACCCTAAACCTAAATTCATAGATTAAGTGATGAAGATCACTAAGCTAGAGCGAAATCTGTACAAAAAAGAGGCTTTATGCACATTATATATACAATTAATGATCTTTTTTAACATCATTGTCTATTATTAGCGCCTGATAGTTTCTATCTTAAATGATTTAGTGAATGTTCCTTTTTTGTTGAAAAACGGAGTTAAATAAAAATGAAAAATAAGATATTCAATAGCGCGATTGCAGTGGCAATTCTTACCTCTTCATCAGCTTTTGCAGCTGATTTAAAGTTCCAACCCGGCAAAGACAATACCTTTAACTGGGGAAGTTATGAGAAGTTTAAAAAGGAGGTTAACTTAAAAGGACAAACGCTGACGATTAAAGGGCCATGGTTGGGAGCCGATAAAACACTTGCGGAAAGTGTGATTGCTTATTTTGAACAAGCTACCGGTGCAAAAGTAGAGTATGCAGGGTCGGATTCTTTTGAACAACAAATTGTGATTGATGTTCAGGCAG
The DNA here is from genome assembly GCF_047632995.1 of Psychromonas sp. Lineage (GTDB taxonomy): Bacteria > Pseudomonadota > Gammaproteobacteria > Enterobacterales > Psychromonadaceae > Psychromonas. The sequence goes on along the minus strand of NZ_JBLIEK010000045.1, from coordinate 6,477 downwards.
GCAGTGCACCTAATATTGCTATTTTCCCACAACCTGGCTTAGCGGCTGACCTTGCTTCTAAGGGATTTTTATCGCCACTCAGTGCTGATACTGAAAAATGGGTGAAAGAAAATTATGCGGCAGGATCTTCTTGGGTAGATCTTGGTACTTTTGCTGATAAAAAAGGCACCAAAAAGTTCTTTGGTTTCTTTTATAAAGTTGATTTGAAATCACTGGTTTGGTATGTCCCTGAAAATTTTGAAGATTCAGGCTATGACGTACCTCAAACTATGGAAGAGTTAAAAGCATTAACCAAACAGATTGTTGCCGATGGCGGAACGCCCTGGTGTATTGGTCTGGGAAGTGGTGCTGCAACGGGGTGGCCAGCAACCGATTGGGTTGAAGATTTAATGTTAAGAACGCAGTCACCTGCTGATTATGACCGTTGGGTAACTAATGATTTAAAATTTAACGATCCTAAAGTTGTTCAAGCCATTGAAGAGTTTGGTTGGTTTGCAGGTAATGATAAATTCGTCGATGGTGGCGCCCGCGCGGTAGCCACCTCTGATTTCCGTGAAAGTCCTCTGGGTCTATTTAGCTCACCGGCTAAATGTTATATGCACAGACAAGCCTCGTTTATTCCTAGCTTCTTCCCTGAAGGGACTAAACTGGGTCTCGATGCCGACTTCTTTTACTTCCCCGCTTATGCGTCTAAAGATCTGGGTAAACCCGTGTTAGGCGCGGGTACATTATGGGGCATCACCAATGATTCAAAAGCCGCGCAAGCCTTTATTGCCTTCCTACAAACGCCTATCGCCCATGAGATTTGGATGGCGCAATCAGGTTTCTTAACGCCTTATAAAGGGGTGAATATCGACGCATATGCTAATGATACACTGAAAAAACAGGGTAAGATTTTACTTGATGCGACCACCTTCCGCTTTGACGGCTCTGACTTAATGCCAGGTAAAATTGGTGCAGGTGCATTCTGGACCGGTATGGTTGATTACACCGGCGGAAAATCAGCGCAACAAGTAGGTAACTACATTCAAGCAACCTGGGATGCGCTTAAATAACGACTCCCGCTAATAAGCCGGTGAAACACCGGCTTATTTTTTATTTTGCTTCTGTGTGAGGTTTTCCAATGGAACAATTATATTACTCCTTACTGGTTATGCTACTGGGTGTTTTGGGTTGTGTTTTTTATTTTGTTGGTAGCAACTGGTTACTGATCATGATTTTTCCAATCAATCATGTTTCCAACGAAAAGATGGCAAAAAACATTCGCCGGGCAGCGGCCATTCGGCCTTGGTTATTTTTAGGTCCCGCCCTATTTTTTCTTGGTTTATACCTTGTTTATCCGGTCTTTGATTCGCTGTTTTTGTCATTACACGGTCGCAATGGTGAAGATTTTGTTGGATTAGCCAATTATCAATGGCTATTTAACGACAATGAATTTATTGAAAGTTTAACCAATAACCTATTATGGCTATTGATCGTCCCTGCATTATCAACGTTTTTGGGGTTGATTATTGCGGCGCTCACCGATCGCATTGGTTGGGGAAATATTGCTAAAAGTCTTATTTTTATGCCTATGGCTATCTCCTTTATTGGCGCGTCTATTATTTGGAAGTTTGTTTATGATTACCGCGCAGAAGGCAGCGACCAAATTGGTCTGCTCAATGCGGTCGTTGAGTATTTTGGTGGCACACCGCAAGCTTGGATAACCATCCCGTTTTGGAATGATATTTTATTAATGGTGATTTTGATCTGGATCCAAACGGGTTTTGCCATGGTGATTTTATCGGCTGCACTGCGTGGTATTCCCGAGGAAACGGTGGAAGCTGCAGTATTAGATGGTGCCAATGGAATACAGATTTTCTTCAAAATTCTTATCCCGCAAATTTGGGGGGCTATTGCCGTGGTATGGACCACTATCACTATCTTAGTACTTAAAGTCTTTGATATCGTTTTAGCGATGACCAATGGTCAATGGGACACACAAGTTTTGGCCAATATGATGTTTGACTGGATGTTTAGAGGCGGTGGTGATTTTGGCCGTGGTGCAGCGATAGCGGTGATTATCATGGTTGCGGTTATCCCGGTGATGGTTTGGAATGTTAGACAGGCAAATGCACAAATGGAGGGACGTTAATCATGGCGGACAAGCAACCGATACCAAGTAACAAGTCTAATCGTGTCATGATGAGTCTGAAAAAAATCAGGCGTTCACCATTAATGGTGCTGGTGCACCTGAGTGTGTTGTTTCTAGTGCTGTTATGGACATTCCCCACTGCGGGATTGTTGATCTCCTCTTTCCGCGATAAAGATCAACTTGCGGTGAGTGGTTGGTGGGAAGCACTCTCCTCCTCAGAACAAAATTTAATTGGCAGAACAGATGGGCCAGATCAGCAAGTTTTACTTGATGGTCAGTATGTTTTATCGGGGAAAATTGAGAATTTTAATCCTAAGGATGAAATTTTACGCTTTGGTTGGACATCGCAAGAGCCGGAAGCCTATTTAGTCGGAAGCGTCGCGCAGATGAGAAATGGCGGTACCTTAACCGTTGCCAGCGATGGCAAATATAGCATGATATCGCCTACCCCTTTTACTGGCAGTCGCGGCAATCGGATCTTTTACACGGCATTGGCTTCGCCTAAATTCACCCTCGACAATTATGATGAAGTATTACACTCAGAAGGGATTGGTCAGTCATTTATTAACTCACTGACGGTGACCATACCGGCCACTATTATTCCGATTTTGATCGCAGCCTTTGCCGCCTATGCACTGTCCTGGATGCGTTTACCCGGCCGAGGAATATTAATTGCTCTGGTGGTTGGATTGTTGGTCGTGCCCTTGCAGATGTCTTTGATCCCACTGTTACAACTCTACAACACGATAGGAGGATACTTTGGCGTTAGCGCAAAAAGCTATCTCGGCATTTGGCTGGCCCATACCGGGTTCGGCTTGCCCTTGGCGATTTATTTATTAAGAAATTACATTTCAGGTCTGCCCAAAGAGATCATTGAATCGGCTCGCGTTGATGGTGCCAATGACTTTGAAATTTTTGTCAAAATTGTACTGCCCCTGTCATTTCCAGCGCTCGCTTCCTTTGCCATTTTCCAATTCCTTTGGGTATGGAATGATCTGCTGGTCGCTACTGTATTTCTTGGCAATGGCGAACATGAATTGGTATTAACGGGCCGCTTAAGAGAGTTATTGGGATCAAGAGGAGGGAATTGGGAAATCTTAACCGCATCCGCCTTTGTCTCCATTGCCGTGCCGCTCACCGTGTTTTTCACGCTGCAACGCTACCTTGTGCGTGGATTGCTTACCGGCTCAGTCAAATAACAGGAATTTAAGGAGATGATATGACTCATTTGACAGGTTTAACATTAAAAAATATTAAAAAATCGTACGGCAAAACTGAGGTGTTATCTGGTATTGACCTGGATATCAAACTGGGTGAGTTTGTCGTTTTTGTTGGCCCCTCTGGCTGTGGTAAGTCAACGCTATTGCGCATGATTGCAGGTCTTGAAGACATTACCGGTGGCGATCTGTTTATCGAGGGTCATAACGTCAATGATATCCCCTCGGCCATGCGGGGTATCGCCATGGTATTTCAATCCTATGCGCTATACCCGCATATGACCGTTTATGACAACATGGCCTTTGCCTTGCGCATTGCCAAAGAGGACAAAGCCACGATCGACAAGCGCGTAATGAGTGCGGCAGAGACGTTGCAATTAACGGATTATCTATATCGTTTACCCAAAGCACTCTCTGGTGGGCAACGACAACGGGTGGCGATTGGCCGAGCTATTGTTCGCAATCCAAAAGTATTTCTGTTTGATGAACCCCTATCCAATCTCGATGCGTCACTGCGGGTACAAACGCGCATTGAAATTGCCAATTTAAAAGAGAGCCTCACAAATACCACCATGATCTATGTCACCCATGATCAGGTTGAAGCGATGACATTGGCGGATCGTATTGTCGTGCTGTCGGCAGGGAAAATTGAGCAAGTGGGTACACCGCTTGAGTTATACGGTAAACCAGCTAATCTATTCGTCGCGCAGTTTATTGGTTCGCCAGCGATGAATATCTTTAATGTTGAGTTGCTGCAGGCGGGGCAAACTACGCATATTAAAACCCAAAATGGTAATGAGTTTGATATTCCAATTACCAGCTCAACTGATATTGAGCATCAAACATTAACTGTTGGGGTGCGTCCGGAAGATTTCCGTTTGGCCGATCAAGAGAGCTGTATGTTGTCCGGTACAATCATCTTTGTCGAGTCATTAGGTGAAGTGACCTTGTTACATCTTGATAGTAATGAGTCAAAAGATCCGCTAGTGGTTAAATTGCCGGGTATTATCAGCAAACAAAAGGGGGAGGTGATTTACCTTAAAACCGATCTTGATAAAACCCACCTGTTTGATAAAAATGGCATCTCATTGCTTTATTAACAACTAAACCTGTGGGCGTGATCATCAGATGAGCTTGTACCGATAGCGAGAATAGCTGACAATTATTTTTTGAAATTTTCTCTGAATAAAACGCACATTATCACCCAATCCACTTGAGCAGTTGTGCTTGAGTCTTATGCGTTTGCCAGGTGTTCTGCAAAGCCTGCGTTAATAAATCGCGAAGGGGTAATTAAGAGACGTGGTTTTTAGCTAAAAACCACGTCTCTTTGTACAAAAAACAGTTATTCATCCTCCTCAATCAACGTCATCAGAGAGGTATTACCGCCGGATGCGGTGACATCTATACTGATGCTTTTTTCAGTGAGTAGTCGTTGAATCAAGTGAGCCGTATATTCCGAGGTGATCACCGGCAATATCGCACCTTCGCGTTCGGCCAATTTACGCACCATATAGCTACAACGCGGACTATGACTGTCGATCACCACACCCGCCAACTTTTCCTGCTCGAGTAATGCTTCTAAATGACATAATTTAGCCACCTGAAGCACGCATTCTGGTGCGCCAGTGGCGTTAAATTGATCTCTAAATGCCAATGCTTCTTCATAAAACAGGTCAGAAACCACCGAAATAACCACATTACCCGTGGCTAATGCAGTCACTATCGCCAACGTCCAATATTCGAAGGTTACATTCTTATCCGCAAAACAGACCAAAATGCCACGAGGCTCTAAATACAATACGTTAGATTCACCCGTAGGCCCTGGCAGTACCTTTGGTTTGCGCATCTTTTTTTCAATGTTGATCAGCTGTGAGCGCGCTGCAGCAAGCGTCGAATTTAAATCATCGGCTAATTCATCAACAATTGTCACTTTCGAAATTTGCGCAAGCAGCTGACGCACGGCAGAAATACGGGCATTTAAATCGGTCAACCGCCATTCATGCTCTGCCTTGATAGCATTTTCCATGAAAACAACAGTCTCCCGGTTTGAAGCCTGGTCACTGATCAGCGGTTTGTCGTCAGCCGATAAACTCTCATTCTGCAGTGGATTTGGTGTTACCTTTTCATTCATAAAGCGAGTCAAGTAATTAGGCCCGCCTGCTTTTGGTCCTGTACCGGATAAACCTCTTCCGCCAAAGGGTTGTACTCCAACCACGGCACCTATCATATTCCGATTGATGTAAATATTACCTGCCCGCGACAACTTAGCAAGTTCAATAGCGCGCTCTTCAATTCGAGTATGAATGCCCATGGTTAATCCAAATCCTGTGGCATTGATTTTTTCGATGCTTTCTCCAAGTTCGCCGCCCTTAAACCGGACGATATGTACACACGGACCAAAAACTTCGCGTTGCAAGACCGAGATATCTGCTATCTGGTAAAGACGTGGGGCAAAAAAAGTGCCGTTGTTTGCCGGTACCGGAGATTGGTAAAGTAGTTCCGCCTTACTCTCCATATCTTTAGCATGCGCTTCCAAGCTGCTCAATGCTTTGCTGTCAATCACAGGTCCAACGTCAGTTGAGAGTTGAGCCGGATCACCGACATTAAGTTCCTGCAGCGCACCGATCAACATCTTGGTCATACCGTCGGCAATCTCTTCCTGTAAAAATAAAACGCGCAGGGCTGAGCAGCGTTGTCCTGCACTTTTAAAACCCGATGAAATCACATCATCAACGACTTGTTCAGGCAAAGCGGTTGAGTCGACAACCATACAGTTTTGGCCGCCGGTCTCTGCGATCAGCGGTATTTGATCTCCGCCGCGCTTTGCCAACGTGCGGGCAATATGTGTGCCGGTGGTCGTTGAGCCGGTAAATACCACCGCCTTAATGCGCTCATCTTCAAGCAGCGCTTCACCCACTGCGGGGCCTCTTGCAATAACGGCTGTCACTGTGCCATCGGGCATGCCAACAGACTCCATTAATTCAAGCGCGCGCAGGGCTATCAAGGTGGTTTGTTCAGCGGGTTTAGCAATTACTGTGTTACCCGTTACAATTGCCGCAGCAACCTGCCCCATAAAGATCGCCAGCGGAAAATTCCATGGGCTAATACATAAAACGACACCACGCG
>NZ_JBLIEK010000044.1:0-27510 GCF_047632995.1 Psychromonas sp. | reverse complement strand
CTCTCTTTTTGGTTAAACGCAATGAGCGGTTCGAACTTACTTATCCTGGGTTTCATCCTGGGTTGTATGTCTAACCTTGATATGGGTGGTCCAGTTAACAAAGCCGCATACCTATTCTGTATCGGTGCAGGTGCTAACGGTAACACAGAGTTCTACGCAGCGTTTACAGCCGCTAAGTGTATCCCGGGTATGTCGCTTGGTATCATGACATTTGTATTCCCTAAACTGTTCGACGAAGAAGACCGTCTTGCAGGTCCATCTACTGGAATCTTAGGTTTTTGTGGTATTACCGAAGGTGCAATACCTTACGCAGTTAAAGATCCAATAAGTATCATTCCAGCTCACATGATTGGCGGTGGTATTGCAGCAGCGCTTATCCTTTCATCTAAAATACAGATCGGTACAATTGCAGGTGGTGCGGTATTTATGCTACCAGTAATCAGTGAACCTCTGGCATGGTTAGCATACTTTGTAATCGGTATCGCAGTTTCAATGACGCTCACTGTCGCTATTAAGATGATGAAAAAAAGAAAAGCAGTTAAAGCATAAGCTTAACTACTTTAATCCAAAGATTAAAAAGAGATGTTGAAAGGCATCTCTTTTTTTTGCTTTTAGCTTTTTAATAAAGTGAAAAAATCCGGGTTACATGAACATTATTCAGGGTTGTACTACGCTAAAAGTATGACAATAGGATATCGAGGTAATATTATGAATTACAAGCACATACTAGTTACAGTCGATTCTTCAGAAGAAAGTAAATTGTTAATCGATAAGGCGGTAATGATAGCGAAGGACGCAGATGCTGAATTATCCTTTATCAGTGCTGATGAGGTTTACAGAGTTGACCATCACAATATAATTGGTCTGACACCTAATCAGGCGCAAGCGGATAAAGCGGAATCGATGGAATTCCTTGCAAAACTGGAGGCGCTAAAAGACAGCGCTGGTTACCCGGTAAAAAATATTCTGATTTGCAGCGATAGCATTACTTCCGAAATCGAAAAAGCGATAAAGGAAGAAGGTGTAGATCTGCTGGTATGCAGTCATCACCATGACTTCTGGCATTCACAGTTTTCAGGTGCGGCTAAGTTAATGAAGGCTGTAAATGTGGATATGTTTGTAGTGTCAGTTAAGTAACCCGATCGCAGGATCCTGTAACTAATTCCGTGTCCTGCGGTTTTTAAATGTAATCTTTAAGGCGGTCTTCAAACGTTATCAGAAAACGATTTAAGGCCGTTTTCCAATTGATACCGGCTTAACTTGATCTCAGGTTAATTAGCTTACATAACTTTGATAGATATCTTCCATACGAGCTTCAGTACAGTGAGAACTTGGTCCTACAAAAACAATGCTACCAACCACCTTTCTACTTTTTCCATAACCAACTGAAAAACAATTTACGCCCGCATCGATACCTTCAATATCAGTGCATAATGAAAATAATCATCCCTTCTGCTAAAAATATTAAACAACGGAAATCAATAAAGAGACCTTTTTCAGGGCAACCCGAAGCAATTGTTTGAGTGCACAGAATCTAAAAGATAGTCCCTTTCACCATCACCAATCTTCAAATCATATCAACAAGTTAGTTAAGTCTTTGAATGGCCTGTTAACACTGCCAGTGATAGCGGTTAAACAAATAAACACTGAGTTCTAAGTCTATATTAAAGATATTTGTATGGGTATTTATATTACTCTTTCAGATATTCCGCACTCATGCATAACCAGCTGGTTTTATAAGATTATTTTTCATGCCCTCTGAGATAAAAAAAACACTGAAAACCTTTATAATCATACAATTATGAAATTCAGGTGCGGTAAGTAGACTATGTCTTTATTTGTGTTTTGTGATGAATATAAAATATTTAAGTGAAAATATCGTATAATTTCATATTAAGAACACTTTTTGTATGGCTAACCCCCGCGCACTATGATACAAATGAAAAGGATATTACAATACAATTTATTGAGTGATAAAGCATCTATAGTATAATTTATAGATCCTATTTATTACAGTGCATCGTTGTGCACTGATAAAAAGACAAGAGAATCAAAATGGCAAAAATTTCACTGTACCGCCAAATTGCAGATACAATCCGTGAAAAAATAAAGAGTGGCGAATATAAAGTGGGTGAAGCCATTCCTACTGAAGCAGAACTACGGGAAGCGTTTTCAGTAAGTCGAGTAACCATACGACAATCGCTGAAGTTACTGATTGAAAATGAAGAACTTGAAAGCGTGCAGGGAAGTGGTACTTATGTCAAAGAAAAAAAAGTCAACTACGATATATATCAGCAATCCAGTTTTAAAGAAAAATGGGCACATCTTGATGTCGCTACTCATAGTGATGTTATTGCTTTTGAAATTACAAAGCCAAGCATTCTGATGGCTGAACATCTTAATATTAACGAAAATGATCGTATCTTCTATGTCAAACGAGTGCGTTATATAGAAGATAATCCGGTCACGGTTGAAGAAACCTGGCTACCATTGGCGCTTTTTCCTGATTTGACTTATGAAGTGATGCAAAAATCTAAATATGAGTTTATTGAAAAAACCAAAGGTTTAGTCATTGATCGCAGCGAACAAGAGATAATACCTATTCTACCGTCCGCGGAAGTCTCTGCATTACTCAGTATTGATCCTAACCTGCCTATTATTGAAAAACGTACTCGTAGTTATTTACAAGACAATACGGTGTTTGAATACAGTCGTAACTTTTTTAAATCAACCGATTACAAGTTTACTTTAGTTGCCAAACGTCATTAATAATAGGCTGTGGTTAATGTTTATCCGTGATCTCTTTTACAGGGTAGGTAGGCAGGTAGCGTGCATAAAAATGCTTGCGCATTAATAGGTACGGCATAAGACTTGATTGAAAATAGAGATCAAGTCTTATGCCATGACAACTTATTGCAACATCTGCAATAGTTTTTTCAGCGCTTCAATAAAACGTTGTGCTTCTTCAAGCGTATTATAAATGGCAAAAGAAACACGGACTGTGCCGTTACAATTTAATTCGCTCATCAATGGCATCGCGCAATGCGAACCACTGCGCACAGCGATCCCCTGGGCATCTAATAGCATTGCAATATCAGCAGCTGACTCCCCTTTTATGGTAAAACTGATTGCGCCCGATTTTTTTACCCCGGCACAAAATAGAGTGACCTCTGGTATCGCTGATAAAGCTTTTTCAGTGAAATGCAGTAGCGACTGCTCATGCGCTTTTAATCGCTCGTGATCATAACCCTTGATAAAATCGAGCGCCGCACCGAGTCCAATCACGCCGGCAATATTAGGCGTACCCGCTTCAAATTTAAAAGGTAATTCATTATAAGTTGTCTCTTTGAAACTCACTGATTTAATCATCTCTCCACCACCTTGCCAGGGCGGCAGTTTTTCCAGCAGATCCTGCTTACCATATAACACCCCTACTCCGGTTGGAGCGAACAGTTTATGGGCTGAAAAAACGTAATAATCACAATCAAGATCTTGAACATCAACAGTAAGATGGGCAACGGCTTGCGCGCCATCGATAATAACTTGAGCATCCACTTGATGGGCTAATTTGATTATCTCTTTGACCGGATTTATCACCCCTAATGCATTGGAGATATGCGTGATACTGACCAGTTTGGTTTTCTCATTTAAAAGCGCTTGGTAAGCCTCTAGATCTAAACAACAATCAGCGCTGAGCGGAATCACTTTTAAGACAATGCCATGTGACTTGACGAGCATCTGCCAGGGGACAATATTGGCGTGGTGCTCCATCGCGCTGATGATCACCTGATCACCTCTTTGTAACTGCGACGCGAGTACATTTGCAAGAAGATTTATCCCCTCGGTCGTCCCTTTTGTCCAGATGATCTCTTTACTGCTTTTGGCATTAATAAACTGCTGTACAGCCGTACGCACCGCCTCAAATGAGGTCGTTGCACGGTTACTTAACTGGTGGCTGGCGCGATGCACATTGGCATTATCATTGAGGTAGTAGTGTGAAATGGCATCCACAACCGCCAGCGGTTTTTGCGTGGTAGCGGCATTGTCCAGATAAACCAAAGGGAAATCATTGACTGTTTGGTTTAATATTGGGAAGTGTGAGCGAAGCTCTGAGATAAAAAAACTAGAATTAGACAAAGTAGACTCGCCTTAGTTGGTATAAAAATATCTTTTCCATTTGTTGTGTAACTTGTGGCTAGCTAGACGCCGGAATTTTGCGCTATATCAAGGCAAAAGCGCGCAGTTTACAAGTGTAAATGAGCACTTTTAACGAAGAGATAGAACAAAATAACCAGTCTTGATAGTTACAATGAATTAGAACGCCCTTCAACCATCAAGCGTTTCATTTCGCTCACAGCAGCGGCAAAACCATCCACTACAGCGCGCGCCACAATCGCATGACCAATATTAAGTTCGATAATTTCAGGCAAGGCTGCAATCGGTTTTACATTATGGTAATTAAGACCATGCCCGGCATTCACTTTAATACCTGCCTGGCTTGCATAGGTAGCGGCTTTGGCAATGCGCGCAAGCTCGAACTGTTGAACGTCTTCCGAGGGTGCATCGGCATATTTACCCGTATGCAGCTCAATATAAGCGGCTCCGGTCTTAATAGCGGCATCAATTTGCAAGTTTTCCGGATCGATAAACAGGGAAACCTGAATACCCGCCGCATTTAAACGGTCCACTGCAGACGCCACTTTAGTAAATGAACCGGCCACATCCAGACCGCCTTCTGTCGTCAGCTCTTCGCGTTTTTCAGGCACTAAACAGACAAAAGCAGGGTTAGTTTGAATCGCAATATCAACCATCTCATCGGTCACCGCCATCTCCAGATTCATGCGTGTTTGCAGTGTTTGCGCAAGCACAGCAACGTCCCTATCCCTGATATGACGGCGATCTTCACGCAGATGAATGGTAATACCATCGGCGCCGGCACACTCAGCAATCGCTGCCAGATGGGCAGGCTCCGGGAAACAAGTTCCACGGGCATTACGTAATGTTGCGATATGGTCGATATTCACACCGAGGAGAAGTTTGCTCATCTATTTTTATCCTTTGATATTTTTTATTTAGCCGAAAATAGCGCACGACTATGTAATGGCTTGCCACCCAACAAATGGGCAAATGCTTGCCGGCAAAACCGTTTTGCTGCTTTTAAAACAGTGGGCGATGAGAAGTCGCGGCATGCTAACGCGAGTAACTCTTCGCCGGTATAAACTTGATCTTTATTATGAATTGCCTGCTTGGCAAAAAAACCAGATTGTTGCTGATACTGATATTCAAAACCTGCTTCGATTAATTCTCCGCTATAAATATCTTCTTCAAAATTAACGCCATAGCCCAAGGTATCAAGCAGTGTTAATTCAAAATGGCGCAAGGCAATTTGCGGATCACTGTTGCCAGCAATCGCTAATAATGTTTGCTGATAAGACTCAAACAATCCATCGCAGGCCGTTTCTGCTTGTAATAACCGATACAGCAATTCATTGATATACATTGCCACAAACAAACGTACTCCGACTAACGGCACCACTTGGGTTTTCGCCTCAATCGACTTGACCGTTTTTAAACTGCCTCGTCCAAAATAACTCACTTGCAGCAGGGTAAAAGGCTGTGCCATACCCCGTCTCATACGCGTAGTGCTGCGCCCACCTTTATAAACTAAACTGACCTTGCCGACATCCTGGCAAAAAAGGTCCAGCAGCTGACTCGTCTCCCGATAGGGTCGGCGGTGCAAAATAAACGCGTTATGGCACTCTAAGGACATTAGTCGTTACTTACTGTAATCATCGCCATAACCAAGGCTGTGCAGTGCACGCATATCATCAGCCCAACCAGATTTTACTTTCACCCAGACTTCTAAAAAGACTTTGGAATCAAACAGCTCTTCCATATCTAAACGTGATTGCATACTGATAGCTTTGAGTTTTTCGCCTTTATTACCGATAACCATACGTTTTTGCCCATCTCGCTCAACTAAGATCAAGGCATTAATATGTAATACACCATTCGCTTGTTGCTTGAACTGTTCAATTTCAACGGTCACCGAATAAGGCAGTTCATCGCCTAAAAATCGCATCAGTTTTTCACGTACAATCTCAGAAGCCATAAAACGCGATGAGCGATCCGTAATGTAGTCTTCAGGAAAATAATGTTCCGACTCAGGCAGCACTTCCTGTGCCCACTGGCGGATTTTTTCAATATTATCGCCCTTTTTAGCAGACATAGGTAAAATATGTTTGAAGTTATAAAGCTTACCTAACCCTTCAAGATGGGGCAGTAATAACTCCTTATCCTGCACATTATCAATTTTGTTAACCGCTAAAATAACAGGACATTTCAGATACTTAAACTTGCTCAGTACCATTTCGTCATCTTCATTCCAATGGGTTCCTTCGACAACAAACACCACCATCTCAACATCGTTAATTGAACTGGAAGCGGCACGATTCATTAAACGGTTAATGGCACGCTTTTCTTCCACATGAAGCCCGGGTGTATCCACAAAAATGGTCTGGTAATCACCTTCGGTATCAATACCCAAAATGCGGTGACGCGTAGTCTGTGCCTTACGAGAAGTAATGCTGACTTTTTGTCCCAACAGGGCATTAATAAGCGTTGACTTGCCCACATTTGGACGGCCTACAATAGCTATTAATCCACATTTTTTAGTCATTACTCTGCTCCACTTAAGAAATCTAACATTTTTCCGGCGGCGATCTGTTCCGCTTTACGGCGGCTCGTACCCTGCCCCTGCACGAGAGGAAGCCCCTCAATTGAGCAACTCATAGTGAAACGCTGATTGTGCGCTTCACCTTTAACCTCAATCACTTCATAAATAGGCAAGGCTTTTTTGCGCGACTGCAAACGCTCTTGTAATTGCGTTTTCGGATCTTTTTGACTGATTCCGGGTTGAATTGACTGCAAACGACTGTCAAACCATTTTAGAATCAGCTGTTTGGCGGTATCAATATCAGAGTCTAAAAAAGCGGCACCAATAATAGCTTCTACACCATCTGCAATAATTGAATCGCGGCGAAAACCACCACTTTTCAACTCACCCGGGCCTAAAATAAGGCAGTCACCGAGTTGAAATTCGCGACCTATTTCCGCCAGCATTTTCCCACAGACCAAAGTCGCGCGCATGCGGCTTAAATCACCTTCATCTACTTTTGGAAAGCGTAAGTAAAGATCGGTTGAAATGGCATAACTTAATATTGAATCGCCCAGAAACTCTAAACGTTCATTGTGACCGCCTAATGCACTGCGATGTGTTAATGCTTGTTTGAGCAGTGCAAAGTTTGTAAAACTATAACCAATACGTTTTTCTAATCGTTTTAATTCAACATTTTTCATAACTATTTAATTCCACCAATGCGATTAAAACGGACACCACTTGGTACCCAAGTTGGTAATAAATCATCACTATTACGGTAAAATTCGAAACTGACCCAGATAGCAACCGCTTTACCTACCAAGTTTTGCTCAGGCACAAATCCCCAGAAACGGCTGTCTCTGCTGTTATCTCGATTATCACCCATCATAAAATAGTGCCCTTCTGGCACAACCCATTCGTAAGCATAAGTGCCTTCCTGCTGGTAATAATAAGCAAGCTGATCCTGACGCATGGGATTGATCAGTATTTTATGGGCAACCTCACCCAAAATTTCGCTGTAAACCTGCATTTTAGAATCTTCATCAGCAAAGGTCTCATCACCTAAGTAATTAACATCTAATGGTTTATAATTCCCACATGGCGCTTTTTCACAGGCAGGAATCAGATACAGTTGTTTCTCCTTGTAAACGATACGATCGCCCGGCAAACCAACCACGCGTTTAATATAATCAACGCGAATATCTTCAGGGTATTTAAAAACAGCCACATCTCCCCGTTTTGGTGAATCCATTGGAATCAGGGTATTTTGCCAAACAGGCTCTTTTACGCCATATGAAAACTTTTCTACCAGGATGAAGTCACCCACTAAAAGTGTCGGCATCATAGAGCCGGAGGGAATTTGAAACGGCTCGTAAATAAATGAACGTAAAACAAAAACAATTGCTATCACAGGAAATAGTGAACGGGCATTTTCAATAATCACATTTTCAGGGTGAATCGTGGCCAGCGTTTGTTCATCAAGCACTGTTTCTGTTTTATCTTGCGCTTGTTGACGTGCGGTATTGCGCGCAGGCCCCCAGATGAATTTATCGAGTAACCAGATAACACCGGTTAGGAAAGTTAAAATAACTAAAATAAGTGCAAACGTATTTGCCATATTGATTCCTATCAATTTATAAAATCAGATTATTTAAACCGACATGATCTATCAATATCTGTTTAACTAATACGACTATTAAGTAAAATTGCACTCTTCAATGCAAAAGTTAATGCAAAGGTTAATGCATTGTTTAATGCAAGAAGTAATGCAAGGGTTAAAAAGTAAAATCACACCATTAGCCGCGATCATTACTATCTATTAAAAACAAAAATGCGCAGATCAAAAAATCAGCGCATTTTGTCATGATTCAAAAGTTGAAAACATATGAAATTATTTGTCTTTGCCAATATGTAATACAGCGAGGAACGCTTCTTGTGGTACATCTACATTGCCCACTGACTTCATCCGTTTTTTCCCCTCTTTCTGTTTACTGAGCAGTTTCTTCTTACGGCTAATATCACCACCGTAACATTTTGCGATTACATTTTTGCGCAGTTGTCGCACCGTTGAACGGGCAATGACTTTTACGCCAATCGCCGCTTGTATGGCGATATCAAACATCTGCCGAGGAATTAACTCTTTCATCTTCTCAACTAATTCCCGTCCATAGCTTTCTGCATTATTACGATGAGTAATTAATGCTAACGCATCAACACGATCGCCGTTAATCATCACATCTACACGCACCATGTCAGCTAATTCAAAGCGCAGAAAGTTATATTCAAGTGAGGCATAACCACGGCTGGTCGATTTTAAGCGGTCAAAGAAGTCCATTACGACCTCACCCATGGGGATATGGTAAGTTAATGCGACTTGATTACCGTGATAAACCATTTTTGTTTGTACACCACGTTTATTAACACACAGGGTAATAACGTTACCTAAATAGGCTTGCGGCACCAAAATATTACATTCAGCAATAGGCTCACGAATCTCTTTGATATCATTAGTCGCAGGCAATTTTGCCGGGCTATCAATATAGTGAACCTTGCTATCGTTTGTTTCAACTTCATAGACAACAGTCGGTGCTGTGGTGATTAAATCAAGATCATATTCACGCTCTAAGCGTTCCTGAACGATCTCCATATGTAATAGGCCCAAGAAACCACAACGGAAACCAAAACCGAGTGCCGATGAATTCTCCGGCTCGTAAAATAGTGACGCATCATTAATACTTAACTTGCCTAATGCATCACGGAAGTTTTCGTAATCATCAGAGCTGACCGGGAACAGACCTGCATAAACCTGCGGTTGAGCGCGTTTGAATCCGCCTAAAGCTTTAGAGGCTGGATTGTTTGCCAAGGTTAATGTGTCACCAACCGGCGCGCCCAAAATATCTTTAATACCCGAGATCACGTAACCTACTTCACCCGCTTTTAAGATACCCGTTTCTTTTGCTTTTGGCGTAAAGTAACCAACTTTACTCACTAAATGCACATGCCCGGTTGACATCACTTTCATGCGATCGCCAACTTTAATTTGCCCGTGCATGATGCGCACCAAAGAGATAACCCCTTGGTAGTTATCAAACCATGAATCAATAATTAACGCCTGCAACGGTGCATTTACGTCACCCACTGGTGGCGGAATGGCACGTACAATCTCTTCTAAAACTAAATCGATACCTAAACCCGTTTTAGCAGAACAGCGCACCGCATCTGTTGCGTCAATGCCGATAATATCTTCGATCTCTTCGGCAACGCGATCCGGCTCAGCGGCGGGCAGATCAATTTTGTTTAAGATGGGTACAACTTCTAAATTCATTTCCATCGCGGTATAGCAATTGGCTAATGTTTGCGCTTCAACACCTTGACCGGCATCAACCACCAGTAGCGCACCTTCACAAGCGGCTAATGAGCGCGATACTTCATAAGAGAAATCAACATGCCCCGGCGTGTCAATGAAATTAAGTTGATATATTTGACCATCTTTGGCTTTGTAATCAAGTGTCACGCTTTGCGCTTTGATAGTGATACCACGCTCACGCTCAATATCCATTGAGTCCAATACTTGAGCTGCCATTTCACGATCACTTAAGCCGCCACAAGTGCTGATCAAACGGTCTGATAGAGTCGATTTTCCGTGGTCGATATGGGCGATGATTGAAAAGTTACGAATATTTTTCATGAAGACATTAAATACCTGTGTTATTGCATGCTTTATGCGGTGTCATTATGGCTTTTATACCGAAACCTCCTGGGCTTGAAAAAGTAGCAAGTGGCTTGGGTATATAGTTGACGTGCATTCTAGCTAATTTATCAAGCAATCGCCATCTTTATGAGAGACAGAACAGATATTGTCCATACAGAAATAAATTGCTTTACCGCTTGCAAATAACTGAGTCGCCGGAAGATGTTATATATATTCTCCATTTTAAAATATTTAACAAAGTTATAACCTAGCAACTTGCTGCACAAAATCTTGTGCGGATACAAAACAATCAGGTTTTGCTTATTAATAGAGCGGCTCAAGCGTGCCCTGTTTCACAAAATGGAATTCCTGTTGACCAATAACAACCTATTATTGTTAACTTAATTGATCAATTTAGCTTACAATACATCTGCTTTTTTAGGAATGGTTGCTGACAAGGAAAAAAAAGACTCTTTATGTTATCTACAAGACTTTTTGCTACGTCAAAAGCACCGAGAAAAGATATAAATTAAACAAGCAGTTAATTGCTTGTATTGGTATCATTTAATGCAATTATTTTTCTATCTATCTTTGAGGTTATTTTATTATGAAATCAAACACTTCCGTGTTGCTTTCTGTCGCTATCGCGATTTTAGGTTATATTATTATTCGAGTATCAGGTCTAAACATCCCTGGTGAATTATTATTCGCAATTGGCGCGTTGGCAGCGGGACTTGCAATCCAATTTATCCCCACCAAGAAATCGACCGATTCAAGCAGTGATGCAAGTGAAGCGGATTTCGCCAGCACTACGCTTTATGTAGGTAACTTACCTTACCGCGCAAATGAAATGTCTATCCGCACTCTTTTCTCTGAACACGGTAAAGTACTTTCTGTTCGTTTAATGAAAGATAAGCACACGGGAAAACGCCGTGGTTTTGGTTTTGTAGAGATGCCTAAAAAAGACGCTGAAAATGCAATCAATGCATTAAATGAGCAAGAGTTCCAAGAGCGCTCATTAAAAGTACGCGAAGCAAACGAACGCGCACCGCTAACTGAGCAAAGCGAAAACGCTTAAATTTAGCATTAAGTCCCTATTATCAACGCCCTTTCGGGCGTTTTTTTATACCTATTGAAAAATGTCGCAATCTATACCCGTTAGATATTCACCTTCACGCCTAGAATCTGTTCACCTCACGACTTGCTGATTTTTGCATCTTGAATGGTAACGGGTATATACCCGTTAGATATTTACCTTCACGCTTTGAACCTGTTCACCCCACGACTTGCTGATTTTTGCATCTTCAATGATAACGGCTATCGCTCTTTGAGCTAAACTGAAATAGATAGCAAGAGGCTATAAGCGCAATAAGGAGTAATTATGCATTTAAACAGCAGCGTTTTAATTCTGATGTTTGTAGTGCTCTCTCTCTTACTTGGCGCCTTAGTCAAATCTCTGCCCAAAATATTCCGCTCGCCTTATAGTGTGGTGTTACTGCTGGCCGGATTAATCATAGGATTATATGGCCGCACAACGCACATTAATACAAACTTACCCGAGCTGAGTTTGCTGCTGGAAGCCTTAGCAGATATCGATCCGCATCTTATTTTATTGCTGTTTTTACCAACCCTTATTTTTGAATCCGCCTTTACCATGGAAACGCACCTGTTTACCCGCATGTTCAACCAGATAGCCACCCTCGCCGTCCCCGGGTTGCTGCTCTCTACGGCTTTAACAGCTGCCTTAAGCTATTATCTGTTTCCTTGGCAATGGTCATGGACCGTCTGCTTTTTATTTGGCGCCTTAATTAGTGCCACAGATCCCGTTGCCGTTGTCTCTTTATTAAAAGAGATCAGCTCACGCAAACGGTTAGAAACATTAATTGAGGGCGAATCGCTCTTAAATGACGGCACCGCAATCGTTTTATTTACACTATTTTATGGCTTATTAAGTGTCGGTGAAGCGGCGGATATTAATATAAATCTGTTTGTAATTTCGGGTAGTTTTTTATCTGTGGTGTTATTCGGTATGCTCGTCGGATTAACTATCGGCGCGATCATTTTATTATGGATTGGCCGTTTATTTAATCAGCCGATTATCGAAATCACCCTGACCATCTCCGCCGCTTATATTGCTTATTTTGTTGCGGAAAATATTTTCCATGTGTCGGGTGTGGTTGCCGTAGTGACATTAGGCCTGTTACTTTCAGGTATTGGCCGCACCCGGATCTCCCCCGAAGTTGCAGAGTTTTTACACCATTTTTGGCAGATGATGGCGCACATTGCCAATACGATTATTTTTATTTTGGTGGGTATTATTATCGCCTCACGTATTCGTTTAGATGTCCTTGAATGGTGGATTACCTTAGGTGAATTATATATCGGCATTCAAGTGATCCGCAGTATCTCCATATTTTCCTTTCTGCCGCTACTAAAGCGGCTCGGGGGGCTTAATAAACAAAAAGCAGTCGTCTTAGTTTGGGGGGGACTACGCGGCGCGGTCTCCTTGGCATTGGCATTAATCATTGCCCAAGATACTATCCTACCTAAAGAAACAGGTGATCAAATACTCTTTTTAAGCGCCGGTATTGTGGTCTTAACGATCGTTATTAACTCCAGTACGATGACCTTACTATTGCGCTATTTAGGGCTAGATAAATTACCCGCAGGCAAGCAAGCCAGTCTGGCTAAAGCCCAATTCAGCATCAAACAACGCCTCCTAAATGAGCTGCCTACTCTGCAGAAAAATGAGTTTCTACAGCGCGCTAACTGGCCACTTTTAATTAAACCGTTAAAAGAGATCAAGCTCCCCGAAGAGGAAAAAAACAAAGATTTATGTATTGCCTTTCGCCGCCGTTTATTAGAAACCGAACGGCAATTTTACTGGTCACAATTCAACCAAGGTGCATTAACTGGGGCTGCCACCAATCAACTGGTTAAAGCGGTAGAGACCGCGTTAGATGGCGAACCGCAGCTATCGCCACGCAACACTCTATTTGAATTATGGAAAACGCCCCGTTACATGCGCTGGTTTAATCATATCCCCTATTTAAATCGTATTATTGTGCACTTGTCTTTTGAACGTTTAGCACTGAGTTACGATACTGCCCGTGGTTTTATTCAAGCACAGGAGGAGATTGAAAAGTTTGTTAACTCATTATCCCCCTCGAAACAGGATACTGAGACGGCACTCGCGGCTATTAAGCACAATAAAAATCAAACCCGTACCCATATTCAGCAGCTCCGTGATAATTTCCCGGAACTTTCATACAGCTTAGAAACCCATAGCGCGCACCGCTTAATGCTTCACTTAGAACGTGTTTATCTGCAGGACTTAATCACGGAAGGCGTACTCGATGAAAGCGAAGCCAGTAAACTGAACAAGAGCATAGAACTAAAACTCGCCAATCTGAAACCTATGCCCCATTACGTCAGCGCCCAAGAGATCAGTACACAATTGGCAGCAATGCCTTGGGCGAAAGGTATTAAAAAGAAAACGCTGTCTCTGTTAGGCAAATTGGCGAAACGGGAAATTTATAGCGATGGTGAACTGATCTATCGTCAAAAAGGCCATTCCTCATCAATTGCGGTGGTTATTCACGGTAAAGTTGGACTGATTTGTGTTGCACGGGAATATGTTGTCGAGACAGGTACAATCATCGCCCTTAACGCGTTTTTAACCGGCCGTTTTAAAAACAGCGCCAAGGCACTGACCCCCGTCGAGTTAATCTGGCTGGATATAGAGCCACTGAAAAAGATCATCGCCAAAGATAACCTACTTGGTGAAGTAATTGCCGCACAGTTAGAGCAAGAGATGCGTGAATAGATATCCGTAAAGTAAAAGAGATAAACTAATAAGCAGCTTAAGCCAAAGTGATTGCACGACCACTTTGGCTCAAGTCAGCTGGTTAACAGTCTATTTAGCAAGATTTATCAAAAAGGCAAACTCTCTAGCTGTATCTTCAAAGTGTTTAAAACGCCCTGATTTCCCACCATGCCCCGATTCCATATCGGTATGTAGAAGCAGTTGATTATGGTCCGTTTTCAGTTCCCGTAATTTTGCAACCCACTTGGCAGGCTCCCAATATTGAACCTGCGAGTCATGTAAGCCAGTGGTCACTAACATATTCGGATAATCCTGCGCAGTGACCTGATCATAAGGGCTGTAGGAGAGCATATAGTGATAAAAATGCTTTTCATTTGGATTCCCCCACTCATCGTATTCACCAGTGGTTAGCGGAATGGAATCATCTAACATAGTTGAAACTATATCGACAAACGGCACAGCAGCCACGACGCCTTTATAAAGTTCAGGGGCTTGATTGACAACAGTGCCCATAAGCAACCCTCCAGCGCTGCCCCCCATTGCAAAGACCTTATCCTTGGCGCCATAACCTAATTTAACCAGTGATTTACTGACATCTATAAAATCATTAAAGGTATTTTGCTTTTTCAGTAACTTACCCTCCTCGTACCAACTGCGCCCTAAATCTTCGCCACCACGGATATGTGCCAGCGCATAAACAAAACCACGATCTAAAAGACTTAAATTGGAGGAGCTAAAACCTATATCTAAACTAATCCCATAAGAGCCATAGGCATAAATCAAGATTGGATTATGGTGGTTAAAGAGATCTTTTCGATAAACCAATGAAACGGGTACTTTTATGCCATCACGTGCTTTTATCCAGACGCGTTCGCTTTGGTAATCATCGCTGACAAACTCTCCCATCACCTTGCTCTGTTTTAACAGTTTGGTTTCATTGCTATTAAGATCTAGCTCATAAACCGTTGCAGGCGTCGTAAACGAAGTGTACTGATAACGAAATATTGAGCTGTCTGGATCGGGGTTGTAATGGCTAAACACGTCATATACCGGATCGTTAAAACTTAAGGTGTTAGATTCGCCCGTGTACTGATTAATTTTGCGCAATATAGGTAGCCCATCGCGACGCTCTTCCACAATGAGCCAGTCACGCATCAACTCATAACCTTCAAGCAAGGTATCGTCACGCGTAGCGATAATGGTTTTCCACGCGTCCATATTTTCATTGTGTAATGAGTCAGAGGTTTGTAATGCAAAGTTTTTACCGCTATTATTGGTCCGGATATAAAAGCGATCTTGGAAATGATCTATGCTGTATTCATGATTGCGACTGCGCGCTAAAAATGAGGTGAACTGGCCTTCGGGAGCGGCGGCATCCAGCACTAAACATTCCGAAGTGACGCTACTGTCAATGCAAATAACCAGATATTGTTCAGAGCGTGTTTTGTAAATATTGACATAAAAAGTATCGTCGAACTCTTCATAAACCAACAGATCATTTTCGACATCATCGCCTAAAGTATGGCGATAAACCTGGTATGGCAATAGAGTTTCAGGGTCTTGTTTAACATAGAAAATCGTTTTATTGTCGTTAGCCCACACCACAGCCGATACATCTTCAATAACGTCGCCAAGCAGAACACCTGTAGATAAATCTTTAAAACGTAAGGTATATTGACGTCGGCTGACAATATCTTCTGAAAAAGCCATCAACATAGAATCAGTTGATAAGGCTAAATCCCCCAACTGGTAATAATGATGATTTTTTGCACGCTCATTGCAATCTAAAAGAATATCTTCCGGCGCATCCATTGTCCCTTTACGACGACTATAAATGGAAAACTCTTTGCCTTCATCAAAACGAGAAATGTACCAAAATCCTTTTTTAAAATAAGGTACAGATTCAAGCTCAGGCTCTTGCCGCGCAACCATCTCGTTATACAGCTCACTCTGCAGCTGAGCCAATGGCGCCATCTCTTGCTCGGTAAAGGTATTTTCCTGCTTGAGATAATCTAAAATTTCTGCCGTTTCACGCTTATCATCACGTAACCAGAAGTAATCATCGCACCGTTGATGACCATGAATTTCATGAATATGCTGCTTTTTTGAAGCGATCGGTGCGTTGAGTTTGTTTTTTGAATTCATGGGCCGCTCTGATTGGAGGAATATATGCAGAGCTTAGCATTGACGGGCGTTTCTAGGAAGCTTATGGCAGCGTTGGAAAAGTCTCTCTACCCCATACAACAGGTTATTTTAAGCGCCAAAAAGGCCACTGCAGAGTCAGTGGCCTAAAAATATTTTATTAATGTTAACTACTGCTTAGAAGCTCCAAGCGTAAGAGATAACTGCTTTCATATCATCATTATCAAGATCTGTTTTTGATAACATAAAATTCACACCTTTATAATCTGCATAAATATTGTAATCAATGTAATCTTCACCCGCATCAAAAACATAAGTCCCCACATGTGCGCCTATTTCCAGCTCATCTGCCACAGGGAAAGCGGCTCCTGCATAGTAGTAGTTGTTGTCAGCAAAATCAGCACCATCAGCATGCGCTAACAAAGCTAATCCTAAAGTAAAATAGCTTAATGATGCACTAGCGTACAGTTCACCAAAGTCTAAATCTTCACCATTTGGGTAAGCATAATAGATGTAGCCAGCATCATAACTTACGGAGCTTACTTCTCCAGAAAAACCCAAGTAACCATCGAGTTCATAGCTGCTATCATCACCAAAATCAACGTTAGAAACCCAACTGCCAATATATAAACCGTTACTAGCTTCGTAATCTAAACCACCAGATACAGCTGGTTTGCCATCAGTTTGACTAACGCCGCGCCACAAGTAATCAGACGTGACACCCACATTTGAAGAAACCCCTTCTAAACCAGCGGCTGAAGTTGCAGTTGAGGTAAACGCGATAGCAGCAACAACTGCCGTGGTAACTAATTTTAATTTCATGCTCATGTTAACTTCCTTAATTATTAATAAGCGCATTAATTAACGCGACCAATAGCACATTGCACAGCACATGCCAAAAATACAACTAGCTGTTTTAAAAGATAAAAAAATGCAAACACAATGTTAAAAAGCAATTTCAGATGCAACTATGGTGCTCACACGGTGACGTTTGCACCAAACAGGTGCACTGTAGGGTTTTAAAGGAAATAGCCTTTACTAAGGCGTTGGGTAAGACACTAACCCACCCATTTACGGGGAAATATCCCGCTCGCAGGCGCGTTATTTCTGCGACCTAGGCAGATCGGCAGATTGTGCTAAACAGGTGTTTCAGAGCGCCACTTTTTGACTCTTATTTAACTGACTCCTATGCTTTGAGTAAACTCAATGAATAGCTTTAATCAGATAACAGATCGGAGTTTATATGAAAATAGGTGTTCCCAAAGAGATAAAAATTAATGAATATCGTGTTGGTCTAATTCCTTCTAGTGTGGCGGAGTTAACCGCTAAGGGAAATCACCTCTTTATTGAAACAGGTGCCGGCTGCGGGGCCGGATTTTACGATCAAGATTATATCAAAGCGGGGGCCGAAATTTTACCAACAGCAAGCGAGGTGTTCGCGCAAGCGCAGATGATTATCAAAATTAAAGAGCCACAACCCAATGAATGCGCTATGTTACGCCCGGAGCAAATCATATTTACCTTTCTGCACCTCGCCCCTGATTTAAAACAGACTCAAGCACTGATGGCTAGCGGTGCTATATGTATCGCTTATGAAACAGTGAGCGATGATCTAGGTCGACTGCCTATACTCATGCCAATGTCCGAAATTGCCGGACGAATGTCAATTCAGGTCGGTGCATTGGCGCTGCAAAATTCACAGGGTGGGGCAGGCGTTCTGCTAAGTGGCCTGCCGGGCGTCTGCCCTGCAAAGGTGGTCATTTTAGGAGCCGGGATAGTAGGCAGCAATGCAGCACAGATAGCGATAGGAGTTGGCGCA
Source organism: Psychromonas sp. (assembly GCF_047632995.1). Lineage (GTDB taxonomy): Bacteria > Pseudomonadota > Gammaproteobacteria > Enterobacterales > Psychromonadaceae > Psychromonas. Next base: position 9,374 of record NZ_JBLIEK010000044.1, on the reverse strand, counting down.
AACGTTATTATTATAGATAAAAGCATCGCTGCGTTAAACCGCTTAGATAAACAGTTTTTTGGTAAGATAAGTACAGTTTTTGCTACTCAAGAAGCGATTAAAGAGCACCTGCAAAATGCCGATTTGGTGATTGGTGCTGTCTTGATACCGGGTGCCACCACACCTAAATTAGTCAGCACAAATATGCTTAAAACAATGAAGAAAGGAGCCGCTATCGTTGATGTGGCGATTGACCAGGGAGGCTGCTTTGCAACATCGGTTGCAACAACACATCAAAATCCAACCTACCTTGTCGACGGTATTGTCCACTATTGTGTCGCCAACATGCCTGGCACTGTTGCCCGCACCGCGACCCAAGCACTTAACAATGTCACCTTACCTTATATTACTAAACTTGCAGATTTGGGTTATAAAGCGGCGTTACTAGAAGATAAACATTTACGCAATGGGTTAAATATCGGTGCAGGGAAAGTGGTCTTAAAAGAGATAGCTGAAGCTCATAATTTACAATATGTTTCACCTTTAGACGTACTTAAATAATTTTCTCGACATACAAAAACAGCCCCCGAAGGAGCTGTTTTTTATAACGTGATGAGCGCGTTAACTTAGCCTTTGTTACCGCCCGCTGTTAAACCGCCTACTAACCATTTTTGTGCAAGCATAAACACAATAGTGATTGGCAGTGCAGATAGTACAGCTGCTGCCGCAAAATCGCCCCACAGGTAATTTTGCGGTTGCAGGTACTGCTGCATGCCGACCGCCAGGGTATATTTAGCAACAGGTACATCCACTAGTAAAAGAGATGCCACCGGCACTTCAGTCACCGCCGCTACGAATGAGAGGATAAATACCACAGCCAAAATTGGCACAGATAGCGGTAAAAGAACCAATCTAAATGCTTGCCAAGGCGTTGCACCGTCTAATGATGCAGCCTCTTCTAGTGATATATCAATGGTTTCAAAATAACCTTTGATTGTCCAAACATGCAGCGCAATACCCCCTAAATATGCAAAGATTAAGCCGCCATGCGTATTTAAGCCAAGGAATGGAATGTATTGACCCACCTTGTCAAATAGAGCGTACAAGGCAACCAGCGCCAGTACTGCTGGGAACATTTGGAAAATCAACATTCCCTCTAATATAACTTTTTTACCTGCGAATCTCATACGTGCAAAAGCATAAGCAGAAGTCGTTGATAGTGCCACTACCAGAATAGAGGTAATACCGGCCACTTTTACTGAGTTCCAGAGCCAAGAAAGCACTGGAAATGGCGGAGATGTAACCGAACCGTCCGCATTATTAACCGCCATCCCTAGAGCCAGTTTCCAATGCTCCAGCGTAGGGTGATCTGGAATTAATGAACCTGCGGCAAAGTTACCCTCGCGGAACGAGATTGCAATAACCATCAATAATGGAAACAATATTATTGCGCAGAAAGTTAATAAAAAGATATGGGCAAACCACACCCGTTTTTTTTGATTTTTAGATTTTACAATCGGCATAACATAATCCCTTAAGCTTGTTGTCTTTTTGAAACACGTAGGTTAATAAACGCTAGTACACCAACCATCAAGAATATTAATGTTGCGATTGCACTTGCCAAGCCAAAGTCTTGACCACCACCGCCTTCAAAAGCGATACGGTAAGTATAACTAACCAATAGATCGGTATGCCCTGCTGGCGTTGATGAACCAATAATATCTGGTGTACCGTTCGTTAATAACTGAATCAATACAAAGTTATTAAAGTTAAATGCGAAGCTCGCAATCAATAGCGGTGCTAATGGTTTAATGATTAATGGAAAGGTAATCTTGAAGAAGTTATCAAGAGGACCTGCACCATCAATTGCCGATGCTTCATAGAGATCGCTTGGAATTGACTTTAATAAACCCATACATAAAATCATTATATAAGGATAACCAAGCCAGGTATTAACGATTAAAATCATCGATTTCGCTAAGAATGGTTCAGTAAACCACATCAGCTTGACATTAAAGATCGCATATAATAATTCATTAATTTCACCGAAGCTCTGATTAAACAAACCTTTAAATATCAAAATAGAAATAAAGGCAGGCACGGCGTAAGGTAAAATAAGTAACATACGATAAACCACTTTACCTCTTAACTCCTCCCACTGAACAACCGTTGCCAAAACCAAACCAACTACGAGTGTAAATCCGACTGAACCGACTGAGAAAACAACCGTCCAGATGAAAATTTGTAAAAATGGGCCTCTAATACCTTCATCCAAAAATATACGCGCGAAGTTTGTCCAGCCAGTATTAACCACAAATCCCGGTGATATTATTTTGCCAATAAAATCGCCATTTTCGTCAACGGCTTGGTAATTACCAACTTCAAGATTTGGTTTTAATATCGTTCCATCAAGACGATTGAGTAAAGTGCCTTGCGTATCTTGTAATTTATAGCGAGGTACAGTTTCTGAGAATTTACGTAACCCCCCCATAGTTAACATCTGACCAGATTCAGTATAAAGTGATAATTCACTTAACGCATCGCGATTGTCAACAAGGTAGCGGATTTGAGCCACTTTACCTTGCTTTTCCGTTGTTAATGGCGTTAGTGCAATCTTCTTATTCGTTTGCCCTAATGTTATCGGTTCGGAAACGAATTCTTCGTCGCCCTTACTGAGATGAAGTTGAATTCTTTGATTATCTAAATGGTAAACTTCAAACGCGTAAGCGGTTCCGGGTTCCTCATACATCTGCTCTAGGAACTGAGATTGAACACGTTCAAATGTTAATTGATTTGCACCGCTGTAATTAGTAAAAGCGATACCAATAGTGTACATAAGTGGGAAAATAATGAACAAAAATATGGCTGCAATGCCAGGGTAAATATACCGATGAGAATAAGTATCTTTGCGCCCAAAAATGACCACGCCCGAGGAGACCAAAACCAAGGTTACCAGCGCAAACACAGGTTCATCATTTGCATACATTAAAACAACTGCATAACCCGCTACTAATGAAATAAGTGTTAACAAACCCCACTTTATCCAAGCCGCACTAGAAAAGTGTGCATTTTTCGATTTAATAGATCGTTCCATAATTTCCTCAGAGATAAAACTAGATCAATAAAGGCTCTTAAGTTGTATTATCCCAAGAGCCCCTTTTTACTTACTTTTTATTATTTAACAATACGTGCAGCGGCAGCATCTAACGCTTCAATTACTGTTTGACGACCTTGTACTGCATTGTTAATTGCAGCGCCTTCAGCGTACCAGAACTTAGACATTTCAGGAATGTTCGGCATTAGTTCACCCGTTTGTGCATTCTGCATTGTTGCAGCGATACGCGAATCAGAGTCTAACTTAGCTTGGAAAGAGTTTAATGCAACAGCTCCAAGTGGTTTGTCGTTGTTTACCATCTCTAAACCAGCATCAGTTAGTAGGTAGTTTTCAATAAACTCTTTTGCAAGAGCTTGGTTCGGACTTGAAATATTAACACCAGCAGTTAATACACCAACGAAAGGTTTAGCTGATTTACCTTTAAATGTTGGTAATACCGTAACACCGTAATTGATACCACTTTTATCGATGTTGCCCCAAGACCAAGGACCATTAATAGTCATTGCGGTTTTACCCGTATTAAATGCTGACTCAGCAACTGAGTAATCAACATCCGCACTGATTTCTTTACGTTCAATCATATCAAGAAGGAACTGTAACGCCCCTTTTGAACCCGCGTTATTTACGCCAGTATCTTTTACGTCGTAAGCGCCGTTTTCAAATTTAAATGCGTAACCGCCATCAGCAGCAAGAAGAGGCCATGTGAAGAACGGTTCTTTCAAGTTCCACATAATTGCAGATTTACCCTCTTTCTTCATTTTTGCATCAATCGCGCTAATTTCTTCCCATGATTTTGGTGGAGTAGGCAGTAAATCTTTGTTATAGATTAGAGAAAGAGCTTCAACAGCGATTGGGTAACCAATGTATTTACCCTTGTAAGTAACCGCATCCCAAGTGAAATCAGCCATTTTAGCTTTAAGTGCTTTACTTGGTTTGATTTCAGTTAATAAGCCAGCTTTAGCCCAGCCGCCAAAACGGTCATGCGCCCAAAAAACGATATCAGGACCTGCGCCAGTTGCTGCAACTTGTCCGTATTTTTCTTCAAGTTTATCCGGATGAGCAACAGTCACTTTTACACCAGTATCTGCTTCAAACTTTTTGCCAACTTCGGCTAAACCGTCATAACCTTTATCACCATTAATCCAGATAGTGATTTGGCCTTCGTCCATTTTCGCATGAGCAATGTTTACGCTGCCTAATGCAACTAGTACTGAAACAGCTAATGTACCTAATACTTTTTTCATAAATATTCCTTTAAAATAAATAGTAGTTTTTAGTTTTGTTCAACTTTACGACTTCATAGTAGTGTTTAGTTTTGTTTAACTTCTAACTTCGTTTTTCAAGTGGTTTATTTATTAACCTTAAAAACAGGGAAAACAATAATATGTCCACCAATGATCGTCACCCTCCTTTTTACTACGCCCCCCCTGACGAGCATCATTTATTGCCAAGAATGTTACCTACCGCACTAATTTACTGATAAAAGCGCACGGTTTAAGTTGCAATACAGCTCTTTTTATTGCATTTTGTACTTATACAGGGGCGGACATTTACCCCCGCAACGTTAACAGGCGTAGCTTATTTGCGTTTAGCACCTATATTATTACTCGATTAAACGTTAGAATCCCCTGCACACAGATTAATAACATTTAAATTCATATAGTTAAGATAAAAAAATCACATTTACCCCCTCGCTGCCGCGAGGGGCGGAGTTTATCTGAAGCAGTGACATTAATATAGGTATGGCAGAGCAAGGTAAAGTAAGAAACAAGTATCCAGCTAGAATGCAAATGGTATTGGCTACTTCTTTTATTTAAGGTTTAGTATGATTATCAAATCAAAATTATCGGTGCCAGCACCACTTAAAAACGGCATTATTCGCGAACGTTTATTAAGCGATTTTACAGACTGTAGATTAGGATTAATTTGTGCGCCTGCCGGATATGGCAAAAGTACCGCCATTGCAGACTGGGCAAGAAACAGAAAGAATTTAGCATGGTTTACGATTAATCGTTTTGACGATAATGTCAGCCAGTTTTGTAATTATTTTATTCATGCCATCAAACAGATCGATGCGATCTCTTGTTCAGCCTCTTTGGAAGCGGTAAAGCAGAGCCAATTTCCCGATTTAATCAACCTATTTACTCTGTTTATTAGCGAGATAGCTGAATTTAATGTACCTATTTGCATTGTCTTAGATGATTACCACCACATCAAAAACCCGGCAATCCATCAAGGCTTAACCTTTTTTATTAAACATATGCCTGCTAAGTGGCAACTCCTTATATCAAGTAGAACGACACCGCCTTTACCTATTTCAGGGTTACGCATTAAACAGCAACTTTTTGAGATAAATGAAACCGATTTAGCTTTTACAGACTTGGAAACAGATGATTTTTTCTCTCAATGTAGCACTTTTTTCCGAGATCCTATCAAGCAACAAACATTAAGAGAAAATGTAGATGGTTGGCCCACTGCGTTACAACTGGTTTCTATTTTAAGTAAAGATAGCGAAAGTTTTAACGAGTGTGCGGAACAGATAGGCAAAAGTAATCACGCTTATCTGTGGGACTATCTTGAAGAGGAGGTTTTTTCACCATTAAGTCAAAAATTACAAACGATATTATTAACTATCGCACCACTGAATAAAGTTGATGCGGATATTGTCAATGAACTATGTGATATTGACGATGGACAAACACAACTTGAGTTATTACAGGAGCAAGGTGCATTTATTGTTGCTCTTAATAATCAACAAGATTGGTTCACTTTTCACTCTTTTTTTAAAGTTTTCCTACTACACAAAAGTAAATACGCACCTAACGTTAAGTGTGATCAGAAGAAAATAGCGCGGCTGTGGTTACAGAGAAAAAATATTGAAGAGGCGTTGCCACACGCTTTAAAAAGTCAAGATGAGGATCTACTGATTGATTTACTAAAAGAAGCAGGCTGGCAACTGTTTGATGATGCTCACTTAACTAGCCTCGAAGAGTGTTTTTCAATCATCAAGGAAAAAATTTGGGACCATCCAAAACTAGTGCTACTGGAACTATGGATGCTACAAAGCCGGCATCAAGGCTACAAGGTTGTACCTTTAATCAAAAAAGCAGAAGCAATATTTGCTGAAAAAAAGATTGTTTTATCCGAACAACAAAAAAGTGAATTTTCTGTTATTCATGCGCAAATTGCAATCAACCATGGCAAAACAGAAGAAGCATTAAAGCGTGCTCAAAAAGCACTATTATCAGTAGAGAGCAATAATACACGGGTCAATATTGTCGCACAGGCAATTATAGGCGAAGCATATCACTGCCTCGGGAAACTCCCGCTCGCTTACCAATATTTCCAGGAAGTAAAAAAACTAGCAGACCAGAAACACATGCACCAAAATGTAATTTGGGCATTGTATCAGCAGGGCGAAATATTACATGCTCAAAGTAATCATGTAGAAGCAGAAAAGCATATAGATGCTGCAATCAGTTTGATTAACAAATATCATCTACAAAAACTACCCTTGTACACATTCCCGCTTCATTTTAAAGCGAAGCAAGCCTATCAAGAAGGTGACTTTGCGCTAGCGGAACGTTTATGTGAACAGGCACTTAAGGTTGTTTCTCCCTTCGGTGAGCAATGGCGATTATATACTTATACCTTGCAGGCAAAAATTGCCCTTGAGAAAAATGATATTAAACAGGGTGGCTTATTAATTGACGAGATCGAAAGATTACTGCGCAACCAAAATTTCCACAGTGACTGGATTGCAGCCGCTAATTATGCGCGCATAAAATACTGGCGAGCAACTAAAGATATTCCGGCTATCGAACGCTGGTTAAGTAGCGGACCACGCCCCAAAAATGCCTTTAATCATTTTGATCAATGCCATAATCGCAACAGGGCACGAGCTTTTATCCAACTCGGAGAGTTGCAAATAGCAAGAGATTTATTAGAAAAGAACATAGATGAGGCGCAGCAATGCCAGTTACACATAGAGATCAACCGTAACTTAATTCTTTTAACCAGTGTTGAAAGCCGACTAAAGCAGTTTAGTAATGCAAAGCTTCATTTATCTCAGGCCGTTGAATCATCACTACTTACCCGCTTAACCACATGTTTTGTCAGAGAATCTGTCAATTTAAAACCCGTTTATAAAGAGCTGGCTAAAGATCCCTCATTAATCAACTCAGTAAAGGAAAAGCTGGCATATTTACTCTCGCTATCAGGTATTAGTCTCAATGAGCCTCCTAAAAACCCCTTTGATGGGCCTGCTGTTCTGAAAATACAGTCTCATGCACGTACGCCAAGGCTAGTTAAAAACATTCAACTTACGCCACGAGAATGGCAGGTACTGGGTTTTATTCATTCAGGTTACCGCAATCATCAAATAGCAAAAGCGATGGGCGTTGCCCCCACCACTGTAAAATCACATATACGCAATGTATATCAGAAATTAGGGTTAGAAGATCGCAATGAAGCCCTGCTCTTAAGTGAAGAGTTAGTGGCACTGATAGATTAAACGCAGCGCTAATCTATTTGCAGTTTTTTAGATTAAATCTAGCAACAACAGGTTTACCCCCTCTAGCGAATGGGATTGTTACCTATCGAAAAAGCAGAATAAAATTTTATTCTTTTTTAACAAAGCCTTAGCATTATGGGCATGAATATAATAGAGTCAGGTGCTCGCAGAGAACTTATTAAGCCAGTAATGGAAAATTGAAACGTTAATAGCCAATAACGAGATCTGCTTCGCAAAACCCCTCACTCAGCCCCCATTAAATTGAGTCTACGCCCCTCGGGGGAGGATGTTTCGCCACGGGCCTTGGCACAAGATACCCCAAGCAAAATACAGATTCAGATTACTCTCTTATCCCTATAATTCTCCACTTATTTATACGGGCCAAGAAATCTGGCAAACATCAAGAATTAAGAAGGTAAAGTTAATGGCAGGCGTTGTATTAAAAAAAATAACCAAAGCATTTGGTGATGTTATTGTACAAAAAGATGTTGACCTAGAAGTTGTTGATGGCGAGTTTATTGCATTTGTTGGCCCATCAGGTTGTGGTAAAACAACGTTATTACGCATGATTGCGGGTTTAGAAGATATCACATCTGGCGATCTCTATATAGATGGCGCACGAGTGAACGATACACCTCCATCAGAACGATCAATTAGTATGGTTTTTCAATCTTATGCACTTTATCCGCATTTAAACCTAAAAGATAATATGACTTTTGGTTTACGTTTAAAAAAAACCCCAGAAGCAGAAATCCAAGAACGTCTTGACTATGCATCATCAATTTTACAATTGGGACCGCAATTACATAAAAAACCAAAAGAATTATCTGGTGGTCAACAACAGCGTGTTGCCATTGGCCGTACCTTGGTTAACCGACCAAAAGTACTGCTCTTTGATGAGCCTCTTTCAAACCTTGATGCATCATTACGTGTACAGATGCGTATTGAGATAACGAAACTACATAAACGCCTTAACTCAACAATGATTTATGTCACGCACGATCAGGTTGAAGCAATGACGATGGCAGATCGAATCGTAGTATTGCAAAACGGCAAAGTTGCACAAGTAGGTACACCGCTTGAGTTATATCACAACCCTGACAACCTTTTTGTCGCCGGCTTTATTGGCTCCCCAAAAATGAACTTCATGAAGGCTAAGGTACTTGAATTAACTGACCAAGGCGTTATTGTTGCATTAGTTGACAAAACCCCAGTAACAGTACAAGTTGAGCATGATACATTAAAAGTTGGAGATGCAGTTACTGTTGGTGTTCGCCCTGAGCATATCGACACGACATGTTCAACTCAATGTGGTGATGGCAGTAAAAAAGATTGTTTTACTGGTGTAATTCAAGTGTTAGAGCAGCTCGGTCACGAAACTCAAATTTATGTAGAAGCAAAAGAAATTGAAAGTGATCTAATCATCCGCTATTTTGATGTTGCAGAAATAGCACTTGATCAAGAATTTTCCTTCAAATTTCCTGCTGAGCGTTGTCATCTATTTAAAGAAGATGGAATGGCTTGTAAACGTACTTTTAAAGAGATTGGCAGTAAAGAATAATTTGCAGTCATTATAAAAAAATAGGAGCCTAATGGCTCCTATTTTTTTGCTTTAAATAAACTATTAAGCCAGTGCATAATAATTTAAGGATTTAAAACCGTAAGCTAAAAAGCTAGCCCGCAACGAAATTAGTTTTTCACTGGGTTGTATTGCCTTTGTATAATAAGCGCTGTGTTGATTGATAAATGGCTTTACACTCTGCTCAA
>NZ_JBLIEK010000043.1:0-27829 GCF_047632995.1 Psychromonas sp. | reverse complement strand
CAACAGGGCATGGTGATATTTTTCAACGGCTAACTGGCTAATATATGTATCAATATATTTCAGTGTGTTGAGCCAATCGTTACGTTTGAAGTAATAATCCGCAAATAAATATTTTACATGTGAATTTAAACCGGCACCCGCTTCTCGCCGAATTACCTTAAGCAAGTCCCTTGCTGAAGAGGTCGCATTGTAATCGAGTAATTGTTCGATAAATTTATAAGTGGCAGGGTGGTCATAATTTTTTTGCAAAAGGGCCATGTTATTTATAATCAAGGCAATACTAGTGATCTGATTATTTTTAACGTTTTCGGAATCAACCGCTTTTTCTAATGCGCTAATAGTATCGAATTTTGATCCATGCCATTGCGGATTTTTGAGCAATTGTGTAAAAAATAAGGTAGAGAACTTTTGATGCATATTATCAATAGCTTTGATCTGCTCTTGATGATCATTATTATCCGCAGCAATATTGTCGTTACTGAAAACTAAGCAGAGTACAGCTACGCTCAGTAACATTAGTTTCATTAAAGTGGTAAGTGAATTACTTTTCATTAATATCACTTAGTATTCTGATTATTCATGAGGTTAATCATCTATTCTTAATGTTTTTAGAGCTAGTCGATTAGGGTAAATAAACGACGTTATTTACATCGCTTATTTACCCAGAAACGTGGTGTTAGCTACGAAAGATTGTAGGTAAACAAACCATGTTCAGTTACATTCACTTCAATATGCGAAATATCTTCGTTATTTGAAAGTTTAGATAAGCATTCAACTGCCATTTCGGGTAATAAGGTACGCGTTAGAATATTTTCAATATTACGGGCACCCGTATCAACTTCCTGACTGCGCGCTAAAATATGCAACATCACCTCTTCATCAAAGCTAAACGTGGCGTTGTAATGTTCCTTAACGCGTTTGGCTATTTTGTCCATATTGATTCTACATATTTTAAGCAAATTATCATCACCTAGCGGGTAATAAGGAATCACTGTCGTTCTGCCAAGAAAAGCTGGCTTGAAATGATTGAGCAATTGCGGTCTGAAATTATCCAGTAATACATCCGGCTCTGGTAATTCTTCACTTTGAGCGCATATCGCTCGAATATGCTCTTCACCTGCATTTGATGTCATAATGATAATGGTATTTCTAAAGTCGATATCGCGCCCTTCACCATCTTTAATTGTGCCTTTATCAAACAGATTATAAAAAACATCCTGAACACCCGGGTGCGCTTTTTCCATCTCATCCAATAATATTATACTGTGTGGTTTTCTACGGGCAGCTTCAGTTAATACGCCACCTTCACCGTAGCCAACATAACCAGGAGGGGAGCCAAGCAACATTGATACTTTGTGTTCTTCTTTAAACTCCGACATGTTAATACAGGTGATATTTTGCTCTCCACCGTAAAGCACATCCGCTAAGGCTAACGCGGTTTCTGTCTTACCGATACCGCTTGGGCCAACCATAAAGAATACACCGACAGGTTTACGCGGATCGGTAAGACCTGCTCGAGAGGTTCTAATACATTCAGCAATCGCTTCAAGCGCATGAGATTGACCAATAACACGCTTCTCCAGTGATTGCTTTAGTTCCATAATGGACTTAATTTCATTGGAAACCATTTTACCGACAGGGATCCCCGTCCAGTTCGCGACCACTTCTGCGATGGCCTGGCTGCCTACGTTTACTTGAATCATCGGCTGATCGCCCTGCAACTCAGTTAACGCTGCCATTAAGCTGTGTAACTCCTCTTTTGTTGCTTGCTGTTGATCTTCTGTTAATAAAACAGATGATTCTTCTTGATTGGATATATCTGCTTGAGGTTGAGCATTAAAGCTATGTTCAATTTGTTTTTGCAGAGCATGAATTTGCGAGACAATTTCTTGCTCTTTCTGCCACTGCTCTTCTTGCGTGACCAGTTTCTGGGCTAAAAATGCCTGCTCTTCAATAAGCTCTGCAATTTTTTCTTGATGATTACCCAGTGTTGCATGCTCTCGTTGCAGTGATTTGATGGTGGTTTGTGATTGAGTAATATTTCTACGGGTGTCCTCTATTGCTGCAGGAGTTGCGCTTTGGCTCAGGGCAACACGTGCACAGGCTGTATCTAATAAACTGACAGATTTATCGGGTAGTTGGCGAGAGGTGATATAACGACTGGATAATTTAACAGAATCAATAATTGCCTCATCCATAATGCGCACACCATGGTGATCTTGTAACACATTGGCAATTGCACGCATCATATTAATCGCTTTCTCTTCGCTTGGCTCTTCAATTTTAACTACTTGAAAACGTCGCGTCAGTGCTGGATCTCGTTCAAAGTATTTCTTATACTCAGCCCAAGTAGTTGCTGCTATTGTTCTTAATTCACCACGCGCAAGCGCAGGTTTTAATAAGTTAGCGGCATCTCCCTGGCCCTCTTTACCGCCAGCTCCTATCAGGGTATGCGCTTCATCAATAAACATAATGATAGGTTGTGGCGACGCTTTTACTTCTGCAATAACTGATTTCAGACGGTTTTCGAATTCACCTTTAACACTGGCCCCTGCTTGTAATAAGCCCAAATCCAATGTACGAACACAAACATCTTTTAATGCATCAGGTACATCGCCAGAGGCGATACGTAAAGCAAAACCTTCGACAACAGCTGTTTTACCCACACCCGCTTCACCGGTAAGAATAGGGTTGTTTTGACGACGACGAATTAAGATGTCGATAATTTGTCTTATTTCATCATCTCTGCCTAAAATGGCATCAATTTTACCTTTCTTGGCATCTTCAGTGAGATTGACAGTAAACTTGTCTAACGAAGGGGTTTTACTTGGCACTGCTGACGCAGAAGGCGTGCCACTTGAAGTATCGCCCATTACGCTACTAATTGATTCTGCAGTTGTTCCTACAATGGCACGCGTAATTTCACGCAAAGATTCGGGATTAATTTTCTTTAACTCGCCAGATAACGCACCTGTCGATTGACGTAAGGTATCATCGAGCATTATAGCGGTTAATATGTGGGCAGACGTCGCAACGGGTTGGCCATACTCAACGGAAGCAAGCATCCATGCGTTCTTACTAATATCCACAATTGTAGGAGACAATGCGGGGGCTCTGGTATTGCCTCCTTTGATACGATCTAACTCTCTGTTTAGATCTTGATGAATTCTACCTAGATCAATATCGAACTTATCAAAAATGGCTAATAAGTCACTGTCTGGCACTTCAAGTAATTTTAATAACCAATGTTCGATTTCTACATTATAATGAGTACGCGAAAGACAAAGCCCCGCCGCACCTTCTAGCGCATTGCGAGAGGTTTCATTTAACCTGCCGACTAATGATTTTAAATCAATTGTAATCATATCTATTTCCTAAGATTGTTTCATTATTATGTGATTTGTAAGAGAACATCAACAAACCCCTTGAACTTTGTCGCAGCACGATACGCCGCAAATTTTAGTAAAACTTTTTGTTTCGTTATAAAACTCACCAACCCCTCCGGCTCTAATGATCCACTGAAATTTTTCATCACCAAAATAGGCAATGCCAGATGAGTAGCAGGGTAGCTTTAGGTAGTTATTATTAGCTTGCTCTTCGTGCGTTATCGCCGCGTTATTATAAAACTCGATGAGTTTTGTGGGACTGATAAAAAAGCCTTTGCAAACTTCTGACATTAACGGTCTGCTTTCTATGTTTTTCCCCTGCTGAGTAATTTTAATGCGATTGATTGGATCGTTGTTGAACGAACAAGCGATAAGCAAGGTAGAACAGGCGAACAATAGAGCCGTTTTAAATACATTAAAATTAACGGGATATAATGTTTTGCTTAAAGTCATATTGTCACCTTGCTGAAACTGATATATCAATGATTTCATTGGGATCTAAGGTACATGTGGATGGGCTGGACAAACAACTGGTCCACCCCAGAATCGCGCTGCTTTTATTTGCAAAATTCACGCTATCCGGCATATCTTTTCTCAAAATACGTAATATAAAGCTGTAATCATGTTCAAAACCTAGATATAGGCGAACCAACTCATCTAGCGCTTTAAGGTGAGGAGTTTGTGGCGTAAATTTTCTCAGTTGTTCCTTGCTTAGCGGGCCAAGGATAATATTTATTTTGCCTTGGCCGAACCAACCCCTTTTGCCCAACATGACTGTTTTTCCGAGCTGATTGTTTTGTCCAATACCATTACCGATAGGTAATCGTGTGCGCACATCATCAATAAGTTCTTGCCATTGGCCAACAAATTCTTTTATTTGTACAGGTAGCGAAAAATGACTTTTAAGTATTTGTTTAAGTCCGGATGCACTACGGACATTACTATTAAACAAGCCCGCGTAATAAAGCAGAGACTCATCTTTGGTGTATAAACGGTCACCCAGGTGCTTGGTCCCCAAACCAACCAATGAAAGTAACATTTTGGTAAAGTTATCCGTACTGCTTTTGTTGTGCAGTCGACTTCGCTCATATTGCAACGGTACGAAGTATTTCGTTGATGATTGAAAAAATAACGAGGCAGTTCGGTGATTAAATAGATCAAAAAACTCCATGATGGTCTTGTCTTTAACCTTCAATCGTTTTAAAACAGTTTCTGTATAGTGATAAGGCAAAACACCCTGACTTCCCGTCAAACCAATGAAATTAACAGTCATTTTCCATTGATTATTGTATTTGTTATTCGCGTATAAAGGCTTAATAGATGAAATTTCTGATGAAGCAAATGACAGCGATTGACGCGTAGCAAATCTGACGCACTCAGATTGAGGCGGCATAAAGCCCCCCACAGAATGAATTGCAGAAGTTTCGTTTATGGTATTGTAATTATTACTACGTTCTAAAATCCTGACCGCTTGCTTAAATGAAAACTGGTGAGGATGTTCAGTTAACCTATCAATTACAGCAGTATTTTTTCGCCAGCTCGTGGAGGACATTTCTTTAAATAACCTTCTTTATTTTTTGTTTTGATCAGTAGTCGTGTGAAAGAGTTGATAGAGCAATATAAACCAAAAAAGTGTTCTAACATGGTAGAGAAAAGGTAAACACTGCTGCCACTTAACAAAGAGCTATCAATTTTAACGGTTATCTCTATACCACGGCACATTGCGCTGCGGCCATCAATTGTCAGAGGTGCACTAATAGATTTAGCATTCACTTCCATGATTGATTCTATGAGCGCTCTGGTTACCGCTGAAGCTTTAAAATCATATAAACGCAAAATCTCTTTTAATGCCAGGCAGGCATCGTTGCCACCAGTAAGCGATAAGAAATTCAGATTTAGATGGGAAAGTAGTCGCCATCTTGCATGATCTCGCAAGGGCGGCCTGATAACGATTGTCGGCTGAATAAGGTAACGTATTGCCGAACAAGGGGGCGCGCTATCAACACATTGTAATTGCGATTCACCTACGGAATAAGGTAATTTTTGTGGCAAATCTCTATTACTACAGGTCGTCTCCAGTGTGATGGTTCGGTCTTCAGGAATATTAGGGTTAAACGCTAAATCCACAAGGGAAAGAAACAGATCCGTCCCTTCATCTCTATCATAGTTATCTAATTTTGCATGACGTCTAGAGGCAAACCAAAATGAGTGTAAATCCGCATCTTGCTGTTCATGATTGATCCCATAAAAGGGTAGGAAATCAATATCTTCACCGTAATAGGATGATGCCGTCACTTTATTAATACTATAAACTTCATAACCCATAGAGCGCCGCGAGTCAGGGGTTACTTTATATTCGTGCTGAGTATGTTCCAATTTTATCGGATCGGCAGAGTGTTTGAAAAGATTGATAACGGGCGTACAACCCAGATTAAAGGTTGATGCTGAAATATTATGCTCAAGCTCTACATCTGAGCTATTTAAATAGATGTATAAATCCAGTGTATCATGGTCATGCTTGGCTAATTTATCAGTTAATCCGGTGATATCTATAAACATAAACTTTTCAGGAAAAGCAAAATATTCGGTTAATAATCGATAACCGATAAAAGAAGAGTCAGGGTAAGGCAAAATACCTTCATCCGTTGAGAAACCAACCGGTTGAATAGCATTGGGTCCTATATCAATGGGTTGGGTATCATGTTCTGAAGCTGCCAGAATTGTTCTATTACAGTCGTTCAACAACATTTGATATAAAGGATTAATGTGTTGAGGTTGCCCTTTAAGATAAAAACGTAGTTTGTCGACGCCTAAATCAGAAAAATTCAACTCTTTTGAAAATGTTTTGAGTGATATTTTAAGGACACTTTCAGCGCCTCGAATCTTACCGGAACCGGGTGTAAAAAACGGTTTACCCATTAGACTGGCGGAAGTCACCTCAACAGGAAGCAAGGGGATTTCATAGCTGGTAGTAAAACGGCAGCTTTCTCCTTGCAATTGTGTTGTTTCTAATAATGTTCCACTGGCTATGGTGTAGTTTGAATCCAGTTGTTCCTTGTCTGCCACAAATTGTACGATGGACATTGAAGGGATAGGGCGTTGATAGTGTGGATATAGCATCCCCAACAAGGCATCGCTAATTTCGGGAAAGTCATCATTTAACTTATGCTGAATCCGGGCATTGAGAAATGCGAAACTTTCGATCAACCGAGAAACATGAGGATCCTCAATACTATCGTTATTGATACCTAAACGCGCAGCAACTTTAGGATGTTCTTTGGCAAACTCACCGCCAAGCTGGCGCATGTAAACGAGTTCTTTTTCATACAAGGGAAGTAGTTCATCTGCCATAACTGAGTTCCTTAACGCTTACTGAACGTGTAACAGAATCGAGGATTGAATCGTATACCACCACTTCGGGAATCGGGTCTGCATAGACAACCGTATCAAGACGGAAACGTAATGTTCTATCGACATTATCGGCATTTTCAATAAACGACACTCTCACCGATTTAAATCTTGGCTCATAGGTTTTTAATGTATTTTCTAAGTGAGTTATAAACTTATTACGGCGATCAATATCCATAATATTGACGGTCGCGAGATCGGGGAGACCATAATTGAAAATTGATTTATCAATTTCAGGGAAGTCACTACTGGGCTGTATCAAGTGAAAGCGGGTATTTAAGAGTGCTTCTAAATCACGCCTAATACTGACACGTAATTGCTTTACTAGTTGATGGTGTTCTAATATTTGTTCGCTTTGATTATAGGGTTCATCGTCAAATAAACGATCTAAAATAGAAGGGCGTAATTTTTTGTTTTTATCCACACGAGCCATGATCACTTCCTAAAAGATGCTAGTTCAGTCACTAGCTCAAGCTCTGACACCATTTGGTCGAGCTGATAATGAGGTTGTATACGAATTACAGATAAAAAATGACCGGGTTTTGCCGGGTGGTCTTTAACACGCACATAAGCTTCTTTTAAAGGGTATTTTGCTTGCTCTTCCCAATCAAGATCTTCACTGCCAGTGGTATATCGCATTAACCATTGGCGAATATGATTTTCGCATTTGTCAGCGCTGATAAAAGAGCCCACCTTATCCCGGATCATTAATTTGATAAAATGGGATATACGCGCACCACACAAAACATGTTGTAACATTGACGAAATCTTTGCGTTGGTATCCACATCTAAGGTTGCGTACTTTTTTGGTCGATGGATTGATTGGTTATTATAAAATGTCGTGTAGGGAGATAAATAACCTTGGCATAGTGGTATAAAACCTAGTTCACTAATTTTTTTCTCAACAGAATCTGTGATAATCACATTAGTTACAGGTTTAAACGCAATATCATGAGAATCGGTCGCATGGGCATCGACAGGTAACTCTTTAAAGATGCCGCCCGACAAATGATTTCGTGGCGCACCACGTATATGACCGAACCAACCTATATCTGCAAATTCCCTGATTAGAATACAGCCAAAAGCGTAACTTGCATTACCCCATAGATTGTTTTTACCCGAGTTATCATTTTGCTCATAGAAATTAATGCCTTTATAACTTCCCATCGTAGTGCGGTATGGGCGCCGCATTAAGATTTGTGGCAAAGTTAAACCAATAAAGCGTGTATCGGTAGAGTTTCTTAACGCGTCCCATTTTGTGTATTGTGCTTGTGAAAAAACAGCTTCAAAATTGATCGGTAGACCAAGACCCGAAAAGTCATCCATGCCGAATAAATCACTTGATGCTGATGCAATAAATGGAGAGAAAGAGGCAGCCGCAATTTGCGCAATCCCGGCTAATGTTGATATATCGTCAGTTGGGTGTTCTTTAGTGATCTGATGACTTATTTCATAATCCCCAATTATTGCGCCATAAGGTTCGCCGCCTGGAGTGCCATATTCTTCGCTGTATATTTTTTGAAATAATTGGCTTTGATCAAACTCTGTCGCTTTACTAATATCTTTAACAACTTCAGACCACTTCATATCTAACATTTTTACTTTAATGTTGTGAGAACCATCCGCCTGTTTCACTAAAAGCCATAGACCACGCCAGGAGGCTTCTAATTTTTGAAATCGGGGATGATGGATAATGTGGTTGAGTTGATCATTTATTTGTTCGTCAATGTCTGCAACAACGCGCAACAGAGCATTTCTTGCTGCTTTTGCAGAAGTAAGCTTGCTTTTGTCTATAACGTTTTCAAGACAGTATTGTAAAGCCTTGGTATCATCTTTTTCATCAACAATTTGAGTCAAATCAGTGATGTATGCCTGTTTCTCTAACACACTTTCAAAAAGTGACGGCTCGGCATCTTTAATTAATATTGGGGAATCTACCACGTTAGCCTTAGGTATTCTGAACAGGTAGCGTGTTAAACCTATTTATCTGAAAATGACAATAGGAAATAAATAATTTACCCTGCTGTACTATAGCCGGCAAGAAATAAAAACATTGCTCAATAATCCGCATTTTTTTATCTCTTCGACCCAAGACAACAATCCTATGGTTCATTATTTATTTCCTTATGTTTTTGTATTGCTATTCACTTGGCAATGGCGAAATTAACTGGATTTTGGAATTTTCGCTACCAATCTAAGTGATGCGCTTAACTCTTCCATTTGTAACCATGGACATAAATGAGCAATCGCGCTATAGACACCAGGTTCACCTGGCACTTCTTTAACTTCAACCCTTGCTTCTCTTAACGGGTATTTGGCTTTCATCTCAGCACTTGCATCCGGGCTGTTGACGACATAATTATTGATCCATTTATTTAACATCGCTTCGGCATCAGACGCTTCAAGAAATGAACCAATCTTATCTCGGCCTATCACTTTAAGGAAATGGGCAATACGTGCGGTGGCCATTATATAGGGTAAGCGCGCTGATATTTCGTAGTTTGCTGTGGTATCTGGATCATCAAATTTCTTAGGTTTTTGCGTTGTTTGTGCGCCAAAAAACACTGCATAATCGGTGTTTTTATAATGGCATAACGGCAAGAACCCTAATTTACTTAATTCTGCTTCGCGGCGATCAGTAATACCGATTTCAGTTGGACATTGCTGATCCATATCACCATCATCACTAACAAAGGTATGACTTGGTAAACCTTCTACTTTACCACCACCTTCTGCGCCGCGAATACTTGTACACCAACCATTTTCAGCAAATGAACGAGATAAGGTCGTACCCATTGCGTAAGCTGCATTCATCCAGCAGTAATGTTCGTGTTCACCTTTTAGCTGTCTGCCGTCACGATCAACACTGCCTTCTTCAAAATTAAATGCTTCAATTGGTTTAGTCGCTTGGCCATAAGGTAAGCGAGCGAGTACGCGAGGCATAGTTAAAGTTACAAAACGGGAGTCTGCACTGTCGCGGAAACTACGCCATTTGATGTATTCAGAGGAATCAAATATTTTTTCCAGATCACGCGGCTTAGAAAGCTCTGCAAACGATTCGAAACCAAACATTTCTGGTGCGGTGGCTGCAATGAAAGGACAGAAACCCGCTGCCGCAACATTTGATATGTTCGACAGTAAATCTACATCATTTGGGTGAGATGAAAACTCGTAGTCGCCAATTAATGCGGCATAGGGTTCACCACCGGCGGTACCAAATTCACTCTCATATATTTTTTTGAATGTTTGACTTTGATCAAATTCAACCGCTTTCTCTAAATCTTTATAAATCTCTTTTTTGCTTACATTTAAAACGCGAATTTTTAATTGAGAGCTTGTCTCTGAATTCATCACAATATGGTGTAGACCACGCCATGAACCTTCAAGCTTATTAAATTTTTGGTTTTGCATGATAGCTGAAAGCTGTTTAGACAATGCAGCATCAATCGCATTGATAGCTGCATTAATAGTAACTGTTAAACTTTTATCCCAAGTAACAGTGCCATTCATCGCTTCCTGAGCCAGTGTTTTTAATAATGCTTCAGTCTCATCTCGTGGGGTTTGTCTTGTGGCACTAATCGCTTGCTCTAAAAAACCCGGCTCGAGTACATCAGTTGTTTGTGCTGATTGGTTAGATAAATTTTCAGTTGTAGGCATTATTTATCCTCCCCATTATTATCAGCATTTGCAAGTAATTCGTCTGATAAAGAAGTGAGTGCGGAGCTATTACTTAGAATGTTTTCTAAAAGATCTTCTAAATCTTCTGAGCGATCGGCTTTACTGAGTAAATCACGTAATTTATCGCGAGTTTCAAGTAGTTTTTTAAGTGGCGCTACTTGATCAACTATCTTATGAGGTTCAAAATCTTCCATATGATTAAAATCAAGTGCAATAGACATTTCACTACCGTCATCTGCTAACGTATTGTTTACTTTCATGTTCAGCTTTGGTGCGGTTTTTGCCATGATGTCATTAAAATTGTCACGATCAATTTGTGAAAACTTTCTATCTTTTAGTTGTTTTTTGTTTTCCGTATTATCGCCAGAGTAATCACCCATAACACCCATAACAAAAGGAATTTCCTTTTTAGCTACTGCGCCATTTGTTTCTACATCATAAGTGATGTGTACGCGGGGTTTCCTTACTCTTTTTAGCTTGTTATGAATACTTTCTGCCATGATTCTTCTCCGAGTATATAAAAATAAGTGTGCGTTTTGATCAATAATATTGTATCGACAATTTATAGTATGCTGCTGTTTTAACTGAATTTATCACGAGTCGTCAACACTAACTCCAGTAAGGGAGCTGTAGGTTTCTCTTGAGGATGAATCAGGAATCAATTCTTTCATCAACTCTTCAAGTGGCATATTCCCCCATTTCACTGCTTTGGTTAAAATATATGAAACCGGTGAATGAGGTTCTGTTTTTTTAAAATATTCAGCAATATGACTAAGTTGCTTGAAAGCGTCATCCCTTGAATTTAGGGTTGTTGAAATAACGTCAGGCGCTGTTGCGGCAGGGCCGCTTGCCAGCTTACTCTCTGCTTCTTCGTGCTCTTCAATTTCAACGACTTCGACAGCGATCGGAAGCTTAGATTTAGCAAGGTGGTTAATGGCACTCTTTGCATCTTCAAGTAGTTCAATAATTTTACTAGTTGGTGGGGCATCATAACTGCCGCAATATTCAGTCAATAAACGATTAATGGCGTGATATTCTGATAAACAGGTTTCAATATTTTCATAAAGCGTGCAGTAGTACTCGTTAGAAGATTGAGCCACCGCCTTTTCTATATCTTCAAAAGAAAAGCCTATTTTTTCAATATTAGCAGTTCGGGCCCGGTCATCAGAAAGGCGGCTGATATCAATGGTTTGCTTGTACTGCCATAAATTGAAAGGTTCATAAGCATTATCTTCAGTAATAAATGAGTTACGAATAGGGCTTAATAAAACACCATCAACCCCTTCTCCGTTCAACCCTGAAATAGGTGCTACACGTGTTTCAATGCCATCTTCATCAGGCGTGGGGTACAAACCATCTTCCCAGTAGATTTCAACGAGTTGTCTAATTAAGGTAAAGCCCTCTTTAAGGCCTTGAAAACCAGACTTTCTAACTAAAGCCTCAGTAAGCCAGCAAGCAACTTCGAGATCTTTGGATTGTTGTGCAATGACGTTGGGCGCTAATAATAATATTTTATTCCAATTTTCATGTGCTTCTGTGTTGTCACCATCAAACATATTGTTGCGTTCTGCATCACGCGCTGCGCGACGGGCATCTTTAATTTGAGAATATTCAGATGTGTAAGAGGGGTCAAGACGCAGATCGTTACCAACGCTAAGATCTCCTGCGATGGGATAAATTAATGATGAAATATCAATTAGTGCAGGTGATGACATTGAATTTAGAAACTCCATTTTTATTACATTTGATCCTTAAGAGGGCGCAGATTATTATGTAATGAGTTTTTTTGCAAGACTGTTGTAAAAAAAACAATAACTATTCCTGATTTCAAACAAGCTTAAATATTTTGTGATCTGTTCGTGGTTATTCAAGCCACTATATATTAAGTTGGCTATATTAAGCGCTCTGGCTGATGAGTCCGCTAAAAGTATTTAGATAATTATATTACTAGATGGGTCGTTTTAATTGCATACAATCGCATTGTTATTGTTGCTTAATGCAAATAAATTATTCTTTATATTACATTTTTTTTTGTTTATACATGAGAATGGATAAATGCAGTTATCTCGACTTAGTTACGGCAGCGAAAAAAAAGCACTCCCTTTATTTTAAAATTACAATAAAAAGCGTGAGCTTACACCTTAGCTTTATAGTTACGTTGTGTTAATTTCAATAGCTTTTACTGTTAATTGTCTGATAACATAAATTTTATTTTTTGATATTTGATATTTAAATACATGCCGCATAGGTTGTTTGACTGTTTTTTTTGATGTCTAAAGTGTGTATATATTTACTGAATTTATAACCCTGCTGGTCAACAGAGGGAATAGGACTCAGTTGTTAACTTAAATTTATTATCATGAAAACATTTTAAGGAAGCAGAGAGCCTAATTGGAAAGAAACAGCATGCAGAGTTATTTTATGTGTTACACGCCTATACACGAAGCTTGATTAGTTAAATTAGACGTAAAAAAGAAGAATATGATGTTCTTTGATTAATGATTATGGGGTTCCTTTATCAAGGAATGATGTTATGCCGATTGAAATAAAAATTGTTTATTCACCCGATAGCGTCAGTGTTGGCAAACCAAGCTATAGCTTTCCCGATGCAGGTGGAACACTTGGACGCGGCAGCGATAATTTTTGGGTGCTAGATGATCCCAGTAAATATATGTCATCTGTCCATGCAAAAATCTCTAGCGTAGCAGAGCAATACTTTCTTACTGATATGAGTACCAACGGTACTTTTGTTAATGGGGCGGCAGAGCCTGTCGGCAATGGTAACCAAGTGTTATTAAATGATGGTGATAGATTTGCGATTAGTGACTATGAGTTTATCGCCAATATTAGTAATGAGTTAAACGGCCCTAGTCCCTTTCAAGGAGATAGAAACACAGATCCTTTTGCGGACTTGCATTCACCATTAGCAATTGATGATGATTTCAACTCCCAGGTTGCGTCTGAAAACGATCCATTTGCCTCTGCTGTTAATCCGACGAGTTCGATGTCAGCATTTGATTCTAAACAGGTCGACCCTATTGCATTACTTGACCAGGATAATTCACCATCAGATGATCCCTTTGCAAAACAGGGTGGTGGTTATGACAGTTTTGCTCAAGATGCCTTTGCACAGGATGGTGAAATTGATAGCAGTCGTGTGGTAAATGATGCTATCGACTGGCCGGTTGCTAATCAACAAGCGGGTCTAATACCTGATGACTGGGATGATTGGGACGAAAGTGAGGCGATTGTCACTGCTAATACAGAGACAGTAGCGCCGATCCCAATCCCTACTCCAAGTAAACCTGACGTGCCACGGTCTAATCAAACTGAAGCGGAATGTATTGCGCTTAAACAGAAAAACAAGCAATTGCTTGATGAAGTCTCTCAGTTAAAGGCGCAACTTGTACTGGCCAAAAATCAGTTAAGTGCTGCGGAAACCAATTCAACTAATGGTATGGAACTTAACACGGTAGTTAACGCGATGGGATTATCTAAATGGAATCTAGATAATAAAAAAGTTGCAGAGATTAATGAAACTGTCGGTTTGCTAATGCGCGAAACCATGCAGGGGATGATGCAAGTATTAAAATTTAGAAAAAAAATAAAAGAAGAATTTCGTATTAATGTTACCACTATCCAATCAATTGAAAATAACCCGTTAAAATTCTCCGCAAATATCGAAGATGCGATGGAGAATATGTTTATTAAAGAAAATAATGCCTACAAAGCCCCGGTTGATGCAGTTAAAGAAGGTTTTCAAGGTATAGCAGAACACCAGGTGGCGGTAGTTGCTGGTATGCAAGCTGCATTTAGAGGGATGATCGAAAGATTTAATCCAACTAATTTGGAAAGTCGATTTGAAAAGTATAAAAGCTTAAGCCTGCTTAGTATTGGTAATAAAAGTAAGCGATGGAATGCTTATAAAGAATATCATCGGGGGCTAGTTGATAACCTGGATGATTCATTTCAACACTTGTTCGGCTATGACTTTGTGCAGGCCTATGAAGATCAAATGCAACGCTTAATCAGTGCCAGAGTTTCACCTGATAATGACGATCAATCCAGCAAATAACTTATGGGAAAAATAATGTATAACTTTAACTTTGTAAAATTTTTATGTTTGAGTGCCATCGCTTTCACTCTGTTCTCATGTACAGCGGCAAATACGAAAGTGGGGGGGCTATTAAATCTTGATACCGACTTTAAACTGAGTCTTATAGTAGAAAAAGATGTTAACCCCGATGACAGTAAAGTGTCGTCCCCTGTGATTGTGCGAATGTATGAACTTAAAACGGTCAAAGAGTTTGAAAATGCCAATTTTATTGATTTATATGAAAAGGATACAGAAGTATTAGGTAAATCAATGGTTACTCAGCAGTCCTTAAAACCTATTCAACCTGGCGAGAATAGTGTAGCTGATTTTGTACTCAGCAGTGAAACACAATATATCGGTTTATATGTTGAATTTTTACAATATCAAGATGCTAAATATAAAGTAGTTATACCAATTGCAAAGACCAACATAGTGAGTTCGTCTGCAAGGGTACAGTTATCGGGTAATCGAATAATTTTATTACAATAAATAATTTCCTTATTATAAAAACGGTTGTGCTGCTTGTGTCGCAAGCAAGCACAATAAAATTTTAAAGCTTCATATATGAATGAACTAACTTAGCGGTAGCAGGATCTTATGTCATTAGATAGTAAAGTGGTTTGGTCAGAGGGGATGTTTTTAAATCCTCATCATTTCCAACAGCAAGAGCGATACCTGGAACGATATATTCAGGGGAAATGCTCAGCTATGGGAGCCTATGCATGGGGAATTAACCAAATTGAATTTGATCAACAGCTACTTAAATTAGGGAAAATCGCTTTAACAAGGGCCGCAGGTATATTTCCTGATGGTACACCTTTTAGTTTTCCGGATCATAATGATCGTCCCGATGTATTTGAAGTACCTGAAAACACAACAAATCAAATTGTTTATCTTGCTATCCCGGTTAAACGCCCGGGGGCGCTTGAGATATTAGCGAATGATGAAACTCAAGGGTTGGCGCGTTACTACTCTGCTAAACAGGCCATTAGAGATGTTTCATTTGAAGGTGGAGAGTCACTTGATATAGCCGTGGGTAAACCGCGTCTACGTCTGCTACTTGCCTCTGATGATTTAAGTGGTTACGCAACCATTGGCCTATTTAAAATTGTTGAAATCCGAGAGGATAAAAACGTAATACTCGATGATAACTATATTGCGACCTGCATTGATTGTGCTGCCACACCAAAATTAGTCGGGTTTTTAACCGAGCTTGTCGGTTTACTTCACCACCGAGGTGAATCTATCGCGGGGCGTTTAGCCGACACACAGCGTGGTGGCTCAGCTGAAATAGCTGATTATATGATGTTACAAATGATCAATCGCCTTGAACCATTGGCTAATCACTTATCAAAATTGCAAAGTCTACATCCGCTTGAGCTTTATACAGAGATAGTACAAATGGTAGGTGAATTCTCAACCTTTGTTACCGATACCAAAAGACCACCGGCCTTTGCTGCATATTTACACAGTAATTTACAACAAACTTTCACGCCGGTAATGGCTTCGCTAAGACAGTGTTTAACTATGGTCTATGAGCAAACGGCTGTCTCTATGCCGTTAGTTGAAAAGAAATTTGGCATTAGAGTTGCTCAAATCACCGACAGAACGCTACTGACCTCTGGACTGTTTGTGCTTGCCGTTCGCGCAAAAATGGCGGAAAACAACTTACGCAGTCAGTTTCCTGCAACCGTTAAAGTTGGACCTGTTGAACGTATTCGTCAGTTAGTAAATGCGGCGATGCAGGGGATACCGTTAAAAGCCTTGCCCGTTGCACCACGTCAAATTCCCTATCATGCGGGCTATTGCTATTTTGAGCTTGAGCGTAACAATGAATTTTGGAAAGAGCTCACTCACTCGGGAGGCTTTGCTTTCCATATCGGGGCTGATTTCCCCGATTTAGAACTGGAGTTTTGGTCAATTCGCCAATAATTCAACTTATTTCTAAGGAATGAAAATGTCTGCAAATGGTTATGACAATCAAGATAAAACGGTATTTAGACAGCCCACCAATCGGGGTGATGGTACTGTGGTTCGTCCAATTCCTGGTGGCCGAGCACCTCATGCTCAGGCGACGCCGGCGCAAAGTAATCAACCATTTCAGCCACAGCAAGCCAGTATGCAAAGAGGTAATCCACCAATTGGCAGTATTCCTCGTGATTTTTCTACCGCTTATGGTTTGAATCCAGTGGTTAACGCTGCCTCGATTTTATTAGCCGTTTTTTCCAAAACCCGAGAGGCGCTTAATCACCCCAATGTTGGCAGTTTACATCAGCAGCTTGATAGAGAAATTAAAGCATTTGAAATAAAAGCGCGAGCGGATGGGGTCCTGGAAAACAGCATAGTCGTTGCGCGATATATCTTGTGTACCATTCTCGACGAAGCCGTTTTAAATACCCCCTGGGGAGCCGAAAGTGCTTGGAACCAAAGAACATTATTAGGTTCTTTTCACAATGAAACCTCTGGAGGAGAAAAGTTTTTTACCATTCTTGACAGATTACGTAATTCACCCGCTGAAAACATAGATGTACTTGAACTTATCTATATCTGTCTGAGCTTAGGTTACGAAGGAAAATATCGCGTTATCTCGCGTGGACGGGATCAATTAGAGCAGTTGCGAGATGATCTGTTCCATATTATTAGAAGTTATCGCGGTGAATATGAACGCTCGTTATCACCTGCTTGGCAGGGGCTGGGTAACAACCGAAAAACCCTTTCAAATTATGTTCCTATGTGGGTGGTGGCAACTGTTTTTGCTGGGGTTATGACGCTAACTTATACAGGATTTAGATACTGGTTGGATCAATCATCAGATGTGGTAAGTCAACAGCTGACTGATATACAAAGTAAATACACACAAGAAATGAACAACGTTTCTTTAAATAAGTAGTTTAAACATTATCTGAGTCTTCTATGAAACGCATCGCTAGCTTTTTTAAAAACAGAATCGTCATATCCTTAATTGGTTTGATTATACTTGCATTGCTTGTCTGGTTTATTGGTCCTGCCATTAAATTTGGTGATCAAAACACCGCATTTCTGCAGTCACAAAGCACCAGGTTAATAACCATAGTAATACTCTCTTTATTATGGGGAATAAATCATTTAAGAATTCAGCTCAAAGAGAAGCAAAACAATAATAATTTGCTTAACGATCTGCAACAAAAACCAGATGATCATGGTGCCGATATAATTTCAGATCAAACCTCTGATGAAATGGTGCAAATGAGCGCGCGTTTCTCGCAGGCGTTAACAACCTTAAAGAAATTGAATTTTAATGGCCGTGGTGCTAAAGCTGCCTTATATGAATTACCTTGGTACATTATTATTGGGCCGCCAGGCTCTGGTAAAACCACCGCATTAATAAATTCCAGTTTAGATTTTCCCTTGGCTGAAGAGTTTGGGAAAGGAGCGTTGCAGGGCATTGGTGGTACCAGAAATTGTGATTGGTGGTTTACTAATGATGCGGTGCTTATTGATACTGCGGGACGCTATACAACCCAAGACAGTCATAAAGTTGTTGATAGCTCTGCATGGGAAGGTTTCCTGAGCTTATTAAAAAAACATCGTCGTAGAAGACCGATTAATGGCGCAATCATTGCCATCAGCCTGCAGGAACTATTGACACAAACGGAAGAAGAGCGTGTTAAACATGCTAAAACAATTCGCTTGCGAGTTGACGAATTAATGGAAAAGCTAGAGGTACGTTTCCCTGTTTATCTTATGTTTACCAAGTGTGATTTAGTGTCGGGTTTTACCGAGTTTTTTGAGGATTTAGGAAAAGAAGAACGTGAACAAGTGCTCGGCATCTCCTTACCCGATGCACCAGAGCCTTCACAAGCACCGGATTTTTCTAAGATCACACAAGAATACAGCAATATTATCAAACGCTTATATGACAGGGTTTTATCTCGGGTTCATAATGAACGAGATATTAAACGACGTAGTGCTATACAAGGCTTTCCTCAGCAAATGGAAAACCTGCAAACTACCATCGACAGTTTTGTTCAGCAAACCTTTGTCCAAAACCGCTATCGTTTACAGCCTTATTTACGTGGCGTCTACTTTACCAGTGGTACCCAGGACGGTACACCTATCGATAGATTGATGTCGTCAGTTTCCTCTAATTTCGGTTTTACTGGCGGAACTATCAACTCGCCTTTACAACAGGGGAAGAGTTACTTTTTAGGGGGGCTTTTCAAAAACGTAATTTTTACAGAATCTGAATTAGTTGGCTCCAACCGGTTTTATGACAAAGTGATCAAATGGAGTCAGCGTGTTGCTTATACCTCTATGGCAGCTGTTTCAGTGGCATTGCTGGTATTTTGGACCGGTGCGCTTAATCAACATAAAATTTATATGCAGGAAGTAGCCTCTTATGTGGCTGAATATGATAATCAACTTAAAAACCAAAGCCCTTGGTCAAGTGATTTACGCGTTATTTTGCCGACATTAAACGCGTTGGCCAAAGCGAGTCTTGTCTACGGCCAAGAAGAACATCCGTGGTTAGCTGGCTTCGGCATGTATGACACAAGTATCGACCAAGCTGCCAATACAGCCTACAAAAATTATTTAAGCGGTGTTTTTTATCCGAAATTAATCAAATATGTAGAATTACATTTAAATAAAAATGAGGTCAGCGAAAGCCTATATAACACATTCCGCATCTATGTGATGTTTAGTAAACTTGACCATATGGATAAACAATTAATGGTCGAATGGTTTTCAACGCAGTGGGATCAGGAGTTCTCACAGCAACCTGAAGATAAGCAGGCGCTGAAAGCGCATTTGACGGCATTCTTAGCAACCGATATTCAAGCAGCGCAGTTAAACAAGCAAGTACTCCGATCTACACGTCAACACTTAATGCGCATGCCCGCTTCGCAACGGATATATCAACGCATCCGAGTACAACCAAAATATGCGAGAAAGGTAAATATATTAAATGAAATGGGGGGGGCTGTTCGCGATACTTATATCATCACACCTGCTATACAACAACAAATGATGATCCCCGTTCTCTTTACCAAGCGCAGTTATGATGAGATCGATTTTTCAGAAAACTCAGATCTTATTGTCAATATAAGCAAAGAAAAATGGTTATTGCATGATGATACCGAAAATGAAGTCTCTTTTATCAAAGACGATCTTGAACAGATCAGTAACAAAGTAAAGAAACTATATTTGGCTGATTATAATAGACAATGGCAAAAAATATATGATCTGCTCAATGTAAAACCGGGCAAAGATCTTATGCAGGTCAATAATATACTGGCCAATTTTTCTGATCCAATTTATTCACCTATTGTCGCGATCTTAAATGTCACCGTTGCTAATACACAGTTATCAAGTTCAATGGCGGAAAACCTTGCCGATGATAATAAAAAAGGTATAGCAGGCGAGCTTGCTGATTTTGCTGCTGCAAAGGTTAATTGGACGAGTGTTGATAAAAGATATAGAGATATTAATGTGCTGTTGCGTGAAACTAAAAGGCAGCCGGCACCCATTAGCACCGCACTGTTAAAAATATCGCAGATGCAGGAGATGGTCAATGCGATCAGCTTTGCGCCCGATCCGGGTTTAAAAGCATTTGAACTGGTTAAAGCACGCTATCAAAATGGGTCAGAAAACGCCATCACAGCACTGCATGCTTACGCTAAAAACTCACCTAAACCCATTAAACGTTGGTTAACCACGCTTGCTGATGAAACATGGCGAGTTATATTACGCTCTGCTCACCAACATATTAATAATCAGTGGAACAATATCGTTTATCAGCCATACAGAGAAAGTATCGCGGGACGGTACCCCATTGCAAAAAACTCAAAAAATGACATTGCATTGTTCGACTTTGTCGCATTCTTCAAGCCGAATGGCAATGTTGATAGCTTCTATCAAGGTTACATAAAACCCTTTATTAATACACGCAATGGATGGGGAAATAAAACGATAGATAACAATAGTATTGGTTTGTCATCAGCAACGTTGCGTCAGGTGAGAGTGGCGTTGGAAATTAAGGATATCTTTTTCAGACAAAATTCAGAAACACCGAGTTTGGCTTTTAGATTAAAACCTAATTCAATGCCTAAAAACAACATCCGCTTTATGTTAGAGATGGGTGACGATAGGATCTCCTATAGCCATGGGCCTAAATTTTGGAAAAAATTAAATTGGTCTGCCAATAGCGAACAAAGTCGTGTGCGTATCATATTTGAAGATTTAAATGAGCAGCAGCACAGTGAAACGTTTGAGGGACCTTGGGCATGGTTTAGGCTTTTAGCACAATCAAAACTGACTAAAACTAATGAATCAAGTACTTATTTAGTGACTTATGCGGTTAACGCAGAGCATAAAATATCTTACAAGATAAAGGCGAAAAGTGTGAAAAATCCTTTTGAAAAGCAATTAATGAGTCTGTTTAAATGTCCAGCGAGTATTTAATGAATAATGAGATACCGTTAGGCCTATATGGCAAGCTTCCCGGTTATGGTGACTTTATTCATCGTAACTTACCGGCTAAATTTTTGACCGCATGGGATGATTGGTTACAGCTTTTTATTGCGGGATCAAAAGAGCAGATGGGCGATAACTGGTTAGATATTTATCTGACTAGTCCTATTTGGCGATTTGTATTATCTGCTGGTGTTGTTGATGAAAATCATTGGGCAGGCATTGTGTTGCCCAGTGTTGATCAGGTCGGGCGATATTACCCATTTTCTATTGCGATTCCGCTTCCTGGCGATATAAATCCACTTGAATTTATCTCGGTTAATGCGCGTTGGTATCAGCATATAGAAGAATTAGCACTGCAAGCCTTAGAGGGCGAATTTTCAATAGAAGAACTATTAGCGCAAGCAAACCATCAACAGCTTATGGTTCCGATGGCGTACCGCAAAACGGGACAACAGGCAAAAGCGGCGAGCCTGAAAATAGATTTTCAGTTTGAAGAAGAGTTACCTAGCAATGCGTATGCGCACTTACTCGATAGTCTATTAACCGCGACCATCAATAGTTATAGCGCTTGGTCGACCAGCGGGTCAGAAAATTTATCACCTTGCTTATTTACCGTGCAGGGGTTACCTCCTGCCAGTCAAATACCCGCAATGATGGATGGGCAGTGGGCGCGGTGGGGATGGCCTCAAGCCTATGACCAGGCGAATCTTTGATAATAGATCTTAAGGCGCTTTGAATTGAAAATTAATAGACGGGTCAATAAACACTATGAATGACATAACAATAAGACGGCCATTAAAATGGATGAGCGAAGGTGCAACCGATGTCGGCACAGTTAGACCATTAAATGAAGACTCTTTCCTGTCCCAACCGGAGATTGGCTTATGGACGGTAGCTGATGGAATGGGCGGGCATGATGGCGGTAGTGTGGCCAGTCAAATGATAGTTGACAGCTTAAAAAAGCTCACTAGCAAAGTCAATCTGGACATATTCGTTAATGATATTGAAAATATTATAATCGACGTTAATAAATGCTTATTAGAATATTCAAGGGAGAGATTAAATGGCCGTACTATTGGCAGCACCTTTGTTTCATTATTAATTAAAGGCAATGTTGGTGTCTGTTTATGGGCGGGTGATTCCAGACTTTATCGCTTCAGGCAGGATAAGCTTAGCCAAATTAGTGAAGATCACAGCCATGTGGCCGAATTGGTAAAACAAGGGTTAATATCAGCGCAGCAAGCTGAAAATCACCCCGAATCAAATGTTATCACCCGAGCCGTTGGCACTTCAGAGCGTATCGATATTGATATCGACCTCTTTGATGTCAAAATTGGCGATCAATTCCTCCTTTGCAGTGATGGCTTATATAACTCGGTTAATAGCACAGAGATCGTCAACTGTCTTTATGAAAACAGCCTGGAACAATCTGTCAATAATCTTATAAAAACAGCGTTGCACAATCAAGCATCCGATAATGTGTCCGTTGTACTAGTAAAAGGTATTTATCATAATGCCGCCGAGTAATCGTAATGGAGTACGTAAATAGTCATGGCTACTGATGACCAACAACAAAACGGCAGCAGTCTTGACGAGCAGCAGGCTAAAACCGTTCTTCGCAAGAGTAAAGCAGTCAAAGATCAAGTTACTGAAAATGCAGCGGATGAAAAAACGGTATTTTCACCAAAGCCAGTCGCAGATAATCGCACTGCTAGCAGTATAGAGGGGGATCTTGAACAGGCAGTTTCTGATAAAACAGTAATAGCAACAAGTGTAGCGCAAAAAATCGTTACTTTAGGTGAACAACATCAAGATCCACAGCCGCTAGCGATTGACTATGACGATGCAACGCGAATTAGTTTTGATAACAAACCCTTGGCTGCGAATATTGTCCAGCACGGCGGATCTGACATAACGATTCAAACGAAAATAGGCGATCCGGCTAAACGGGAAACTGCGACTCCAAAATCCAGCATAAGACTGCTTAAAGGACGTTTTGAATTACAAGACATTCTCGGTGTCGGTGGTATGGGGATTGTTTACAAAGCCAAAGATTTGTTAAAGGTTGAAGCGCAAGACAGAGATCCCTATGTTGCAATTAAAGTTTTAAGCGAAGAGTTTAAAACTCATCCTGAAGCCTTTATTTCGCTGCAGCGTGAATCCAAGAAAGCACAGCATATTGCCAATCAAAACACCGTAAAAGTATATGACTTTGACCGTGATGGTGATGTTGTTTTTATGACCATGGAGTATATGGTTGGCCAACCGATGGATCAAATGATCAAACAGTATCACTCCACCGGTCTGCCGAGAAATGAAGCGTGGAATTTACTGCATGGTATGTGTTTGGCCCTGATACATGCGCACAGCGAAAATATTGTCCATTCAGATTTAAAACCCGGCAACGTGTTTGTTACCGACGGCGGCATAGCTAAAATATTTGACTTTGGTATCGCCCGCGCCGTTGCATCAATTGATCGCAGCCACAATGAGCAGGATCGTACCGTTTTTGATGCGGGCAACTTAGGCGCGTTAACCCCGGCTTATGCCAGTCGTGAGATGTTATTGGGTGAAACGCCGGATGTTCGTGATGATATCTATGCATTAGGCTGTATTGCTTACGAAATGTTAACCGGTGATCATCCTTTTACACGTTTACCCGCCGATGAAGCGTACAACAAAAAATTAAAACCTAAACGTATTCACGGTATAAAAAAGCGTCATTGGAAAGCAATTGAAGCGGCATTAGCTTTTGAGCGTAAAGACCGCATAGACTCAGTAGCAAGCTTTTATAAGAAAATCACAGAGAAGAAAAAATTTAATACCACCCTATGGTTTGGTGTGTTCTTCACTCTGGCTTCTTCGGGCTACGCCTATACAGAGATAAATAAAAAAGAGCAGCCAAAAATTTCGCAAGCAGAATTAATGAATCAGCTTGAATTTAAGGTTCGTTATCAACTACTACAAGAAAATATCACCCGTTTTCTTGCCTCTCCCAGTTTTTCAAAAGAATGGCAAAGCTCATTGTGGGAAGAGGTAAAAAACGTTGAAAAATTATTCCCTGAAAAACCAACACCTTGGTATTTCACCACCAAAGAAACTATTTATCAGTTATATTTAGAGCAGATAAAAAGTGCCATCACTGCGTTTAATTTTAGCAGCGCCAAGAACCTTATTAACAATGCTGGGCGTTACAGTATTGATCAAACCTTACTGGAACAACAAAAAAACAGATTGGCGCAACAAATTTCATTAAAAGAGAAATCTGCTAAATTAAATGCGCAAGCGGCAAGAGAATTGGCAGAAGCGAATAAATTAGCGGCAATCGCAAAACAGAATAAAGCCGCACAGTCGGCAAAAGCCAAAGTAATTACCGCAGCAAACAATAAACAGAACGCCAATCTGTTTGATTTAGCAATGGATAACGTCAATAAGCAGTTAACTTGTACCCAGCGACTCAATATGCGTGACTTTAAAATCGCTATTGAGAAATTACGCTCGTTAGATTCTTCACGTTTTAATAAGTCAGAAGAGCAAATAACTAAAAAATTAGCATCCTGTATTGTTGTGATGGGGCAAGTCAGCCCAGATTATGCGCGTGAGGCTAAACGTTATGCGTTACTTTTATTCAATAATAATGCCGCTATTGC
Source organism: Psychromonas sp. (assembly GCF_047632995.1). Lineage (GTDB taxonomy): Bacteria > Pseudomonadota > Gammaproteobacteria > Enterobacterales > Psychromonadaceae > Psychromonas. The sequence continues at coordinate 3,158 of NZ_JBLIEK010000043.1, read as the reverse complement.
TTCATTAACGATCAAAGAAAAAGATGACTGCCAGTTATCCATTGCCGGCTTAGGCTCTCGCGGTTCACGTGCTGTATGTAAAGATACCTTAAAGGTTGGAGGCTCCGGGCCTACTTTGGTGGTTATCCCCGGCTCCAATAAAATCAAGCCATTTGCTTTTGGTAAATATGAAGTTTCGGTTGGCGAATATAATCTCTACTGTAATAAAAGTAACGCCTGTGAACCATTTTTGGATGTAGAAAGTCACTTGCCCGTGACAGGCGTCAGCATCTCGGATATAACGGGTTATATCAAATGGTTAAGCACCACGACGGGCAAACATTATCGCTTACCCAATAAATCAGAATGGTTATATGCGGCACAGTCTAGCGGTAACAGGCTTGACCAAAATCGAAATTGCCAGATAAGCTCACGCGGAATCAGCAAAGGCAAGGAGTTGATTAAAACAACAATAGGTAAGCAAAACAGTTGGGGGGTTGTAAATTATGCCGGAAATGCGCAGGAATTGGTCTATCTCTCGGGCAGAAAGCTTGCTGCCGTTGGCGGTTCATATAAAACATCAATGGACGTCTGTACCAGCGCAGCATTAACTAATCATAGTGGCGATGCGGATCAACATACCGGTTTTCGCCTCGTTAGAAATATTGACGGCAGCTAAATATGAATATAACTGAGTACTCAAAACAACTTCGTGAATTAACAATGGAACATGTTAATTGCCAAATATCGCTAGATGCGTACCGTAAGCAACGAAAGTATCTGTTGGATGCGTTAGACAGAAATTTTAATGGCGTTGAAGCGCATCAAATTAAAGAGGAGCAGGCGCCAGCAGAAGTCACAGATGGGCGAGATCAACGCGATAAAACGCAGCCATATTTAGCGGCAAAAATAGATAAATGTATGAGCTTTTTGACGGGCTCAAACGATAACTAATCAGCAAAACAACTTTATTATCACACTTAACCACAAAGGTATTTTTATGGAAATTGTTAAACTATTTCAAGCTGGCGGTACATTCATGTACCCGATATTACTTGTCTTAGCAATCGGTCTCGCTATTACAATTGAGCGTTTTGTCTACTTAAGTAAAGTACAAAGTACAACCAATTCGGTTTGGTCTGAACTGGTGCCTATGCTCAAAGCGTTAGACTTTCCACGTGCGGTAAAGCTTACTTCAGAAATAAAAACGCCTATTTCCAATGTACTTAACTATGGTTTTTCGCGTCATAGCGACAATAAAAGCCGTGAAGTGATCGAGTCAGCAATGGAAGAGGGCATCATGGATGAACTGCCTAAACTTACCCAGCGTACCCATTACTTAGCGACGTTTGCCAATATTGCTACCTTATTAGGTTTATTAGGTACGATTATCGGTCTGATTCAAGCCTTTACTGCCGTAGCACAAGCCGATCCTGCTGAAAAAGCGGATTTATTGTCAGCCAGTATCTCTGTTGCCATGAACACCACCGCATTTGGTTTGATCGTCGCCATCCCGTTATTGTTAAGCCATTCTTACTTAGTCACTAAAACAGCGCATTTGGTTGATACGATTGAAAAATCATCATTAAAAGCACTTAACTTAATGGTTAGAGATTAAATGAAAAGAAGAGGCCATAAAAGCATACAGCAATCGGAAGAGCTCAATATCACTGCCTTTTTGAATTTAATGGTGATTTTAGTGCCTTTCCTGTTGATTACTGCCGTTTTTTCAAGGTTAACGATACTTGAATTAAACCTGCCCGCCCTCGATGCTAAAAATGATTCAGCGGAGCCGATTAAACTTCAGCTTGAGCTGGTTATTCGTGAAAAAAGTTTTGATATCCAAGATGCGAATCTCGGCATTATTAAAAAAATTGCGCGCAGCCAGGACGATAGTCAATGGAAACCCTTTACTGATGCAATGGTCGCAATTAAAACGCGCTTCCCGGATGAAACAAGTATCTCTTTATTACTTGAACCGTTAATTGAATATAAAACCATGATCACAGTGATGGATAAAGTGCGCAGTGCCCAAGTGGTATCCGGTTTTGACGTAGAAACGATCGTACTTTTTCCTGACATTTCAATTGGTGATGCGCAGCTTGCTGAAGCAACTTCAGCGGACACACAAAGCAGCCAGAATAGTGCTAAAGAGTAATTCCTATGAAAAACGCTAAGCTATCGGCTCGTTCAAAACGGATGTCGAATTTTGAAGGCCTCCATAAACACGCCGGGTTGAACCTGGTGTCGTTAATGGACATTTTTACCATTTTAGTTTTCTTTTTATTGGTCAGCTCCGGCTCACAGCAGCTACCCAATAGTAAAGATATTACTTTACCGGCTTCGGTCGCTGATAAAGTACCTAAAGAGACACTTATTATCAGTATTACGGCGTCAGCCATTTTGGTTCAAGGCAAGAAAGTGGCTGATACTGCAGATCTTATGCAAGGTGATAGCGCTATTATCAGTGCACTTGAAAAAGAGCTTGATTTTCGCACCGCAAACCGGCTTTATGGCGAACAAGATAAAAGCATAGGCCGTGCTGTTACCATCATGGGCGATGAGAATATCCCTTATCAATTGCTGCGAAAGATTTTAGCAACTTGCCGTCAGACCAATTACACCAAAATAGCATTTGCTGCTGTGCAAACAGCTAAGAATAAAGGTTAATGATAATGACAACTGCGACTTATCAACAGTTGGCCCTAGATTGGCATCCAGAAAATAAAACGGAAAAATCATTTGTAATTTTTGCTTCGTTAATTTTAACGTTATTCATGGGGCTGGCACTGTTTATGGGCTCAATAGAGATACCCAAAGAGACCCGGCGCGAAAAAATAGTGGTTCCTGAGCGGATCGCTAAGTTCATTTTAGATAAGCCCAAAGTTATCAAAAAAGAAGCGCCTAAACCCAAAGTGATTAAGAAAGAACCACCCAAGCCCATTAAAAAAGAGCCGCCGAAGCCCAAAGAAGAAGTTAAACATCAGATCAAAAAGCAGCAAGTAAAAAAAGAAGTGGTGCTGACTAAAGAACAGGCTTCCGCGCGTAAAAATGCCAGCGAGAGCGGATTACTCGCACTGAGCAATGATCTTTCCGATCTAATGGACACAGCAAATATTGACACTATGCTGGGCAATAAAATAACCAAAAGCAATGGCAGTGATAGCGGAAAAGCAGCC
>NZ_JBLIEK010000042.1:0-27995 GCF_047632995.1 Psychromonas sp. | reverse complement strand
TTACTTAAAGGTAATAGCTGATCACTGTTTTTTAGCATCACTAATGATTGTCGTACCGCTTGGCGAGCCAGTGCTTTTATTTCAGGTGAACTCATCAATCCTGTATTACCTGAATTTTCTCTACGTGAGGGTTGAACCTGTTCAAATAGCCCTGCACGCATTTTTACCCGAAGAATACGGCGCACCGCATCATCTATCCGCGAGAGTGCTATTTCACCATTTTCAACTTGGCCAACCGTATTTTCTATAAATTGCTTCCAATTCTTGGGCACCATAAGCATATCAACACCGGCGTTGATTGCAGCAGGACAGCTGGCTATTGAACAGCCAACTATTTGCCTAATAGCGTTATAGTCAGAGATAATAAAACCATCAAATCCCATTCTGTTTTTTAGTACTTCGCTGAGTAGGTAATGATCTGCGTGCAGTTTGGTTAGCCACCAACTGCTAAAAGATGCCATCACAATTTGCACATCGGCTTCTAATGCTGCGTAATAGCCCATTGCCTGCCTATTAATCAGTTCATCTTCTGTGATATAGGCTTCGCCTTGATCATCCCCATTTCTCACTGCGCCATCGCCAATAAAATGTTTGGCAGTGGCTAATATTCCATCAGTGGTTAAATTTTCCTGCAACCCGCTTACCATCGCTTTGCTTAAGTGATAAACCAACTCAGGATCTTGACCATAACTTTCGTAACTGCGTCCCCAACGCGTGTTTTTCACAATCGCGACCGTTGGCGCAAATGTCCAATCCAAACCACTGGCTCTTACCTGACTCGCCGTTGCCCGGCCAATGTTAGCAACTAACTGCGCATCGCCAGAAGCACCTAAGCCAATATTATGCGGGAACAATGTCATCCCCTTCACACCATTATGGCCGTGTAGTGCGTCAGTCCCCCACATAATAGGGATCTTATTGATTGTTTGTTGTGATGCTAACCAGTAGCGGTCTGCTCGTTCAACCCAGTCTGAAAGTGGACCATATACGTAACCGGGTCGAGAGCCCCCTTCATTTAAAACAGATCCTAATGCATGCTCCTGCACATCATTAGGCGACACCCAGCTAATTTCCCCCTGTGTCATCTGCCCTATTTTTTCAGGCAATGTCATTTTGTTTAATAACGCATCGATACGCGCTTCAATTTCAGGGGAAAGTTTTTTTCGTTTCGGTTTTGGCCACTCATCCATCTGCTCTGAATATCTATTGTGTAGATTGACTTTTTCTTGGGTAGCCTGATAGCTAGGGTGGTACAAAAAAAAACAATAGATCCATACAAGCGTTAATAGAGTAATGGTTATATAAGGTAGCCTTAAGTAAAATGGTTTCGGTTTTTTATGCATGAATACATTCCCAACTTAATTGCAGTTTATAAATTAATGTAATAAAAATTTAACCAGACCTTTAATATTAAAGAGCTGGCCTGACACCGTCCTGAAAAAATCGATAAGCGCTTATTAATGGTGATAGTTAAAAACCATAAGCTGTAATGACTAAAACAATATAAATTGAGTTAATACAAAACAGTTAATTCCATCACCTTACATTCAATTACCTTGCCAACCTATAACCAATTGTTTTTTAGGTGTTATTTTGTAGGGTGAATGTGTTTATGATGATTAATTCCCAATATTGGGAATGACATTTCCCGATATCGAAAGCGACATGTACAAAAATAATGGCTAATCACGAGGAGTTTTGAGAATAAAGGCAGGCGATCCATAGCGTAGATACTTTTAAATCATTGCATTAAAGACAATATCAGACTCGACTTAAAGAAAATAAACAGGCCCCGCCAAAACCAGTGCGTAGAGTGAATAAATTGAGATTGGGGAAACTAAAGCGTTTCGCGACTTAGAAACTAAAAACCGTGGCCAGTTTTACTTGACCACTACTATCCTGACACCGGGGAAGTGTTATCAAACAGGTTGAACTTTTATTCAGGTTAATCTCTTCTCAACCAGATATCTGCATTCACTTGCTCTTTATTTTTACGTTTTTTCTTGCCACTGCCTTCAGGCTTTGCCATCGGCTTCTCTGCGGCTGAAACATCACTGATAACGTCAACGGTTTCAAAACCCGCTACTTGCTCTCGTTCAAGCCGCAGCTTATTCTTTTTTTCGATAACGTTGAAATGGTGAAAATCTTCATGATCGATAATCGACAAGGCTAACCCCACCTCACCGGCACGACCACTTCGACCAATACGGTGCATGTAGTCTGATGGACTTCTTGGTAAGTCAAAATTGATCACCACAGGCAGTTTTTCGATGTCGAGACCACGCGCCGCGATATCTGTTGCAATCAACACGTCAATATCGCCTGCTTTAAATGCATCAAGTACGCGACTACGAGCTCCCTGGCCTTTATCGCCATGAAACACTTCCGCATTAATACCGCGTTTAGAAAGCTTTTCAGCTAAGTGATTACAGCTATTTTTAGCATTGACAAAAATCAGCGCTTGTTGCCATTGATGCTGCTTGATCAAATGTGCCAACAAGGCGGTTTTTTGTCCCTTGTTAACGGTAAAAACGCGTTGTACTAAGGTACTGGCGTCGCTACTTTGCAATTGTATTTCAACCGGATCGTTGAGTAATTCCTGGGTTAAAGCCTGTACTTGCTCTGGAAAGGTCGCTGAAAACAGTAAGATTTGTTTGCTCGATGGCAGTAAAGCTAACAGCGCCGATAGCTCGTCAGTAAAACCAAGACTTAACATACGATCGGCTTCATCCAGCACTAAGGTTTTAACCCTATCGAGCTTAATGGCATTACTTGAAATCAAATCGAGTAATCGACCTGGCGTTGCAACCAAAATATCGGTGCCGCCGCGTAATGCAAGCATTTGAGTATTCGCCGATACGCCACCAAAAACAGCAACCGTTTTAATCGCGCCGTTAAAATGCGCTGCATATGATTTAATGCTGTCAGCAACTTGCTTGGCCAGTTCACGGGTAGGTACCAAAATTAGTCCAGTAACAAAATTACCTTCACCACTTTTGCTATTCAATGTTTTGTTATTAGATAACTGTATTTTTTGCAATAAGGGCAATGCAAAGGCAGCTGTTTTACCCGAACCGGTATTTGCCCCTGCAATTAGGTCTCGTCCTGCTAACACACTTGGGATAGCCTGCGCTTGGATAGGCGTTGGCTGCTGGTATTTCAGCTCAGTTAATCGAGCTAACAAGGGCGAAATAAGGCCAAGTTCTGTGAAGTTGGCTGCTGTTTTGATTTGGCTTGTGTCAATGGTCATTAATATAAAGTGCTCAAAGCTAAGATAATAGCCCGCTATTTTAGCGCATTTATGCCCGGTACGCCCCGTTAAGTTAGTGAAATCGATTAAACCCTGCCGTAAATTTATTGTTCGAGTTTAACTGATCACCAATTTAACGCTATTTCATCTATATTTTAGAAGGCGGTTTGTGCCGCAAACCGAGCTGGAAAGTCAAGTAGCAAACGTCCAAACGACTTCTAATACTTTAAAAAGGACCAAGTTTACCTGGTCACTACTATGCGAACTCTCGGCAATTAGCAAGCAGAATACGATCCGTTACGTATTTATAAAAATCTGCTCGAGATAGTCATTAGTTGGTATTTAGAGTCCCGCATAGATTACGGACTTCAATCAACCGAGGTACCCCTTATGTTTAAAATCAGGTGTCAGTTAAACGACAGATTAACGCATCAAACTGATCAATCGGTATCGGTTTGCTGAATAAATACCCTTGAAAAAATATGCATCCTTCGTCTAAGAGTAATTGTCGTTGCTCTATAGTTTCCACTCCCTCGGCAATGATTTCTATTTTCAGGAGCTGCGCCATAGAAATGATCGCCTTTACTATCGCTTTGTCACTTCTATCTGTCACAATATCGCGCACGAACGACTGATCGATCTTGAATTGTTCGAGGGGCAAATGTTTGAGGTACTGTAAGGATGAATAGCCAGTGCCGAAGTCATCCAGGGAGAACTGAACACCAATTTTTTTTAATGCCTTCATGGTGGCAATGGTGACGTCGATATCCTCTTGCAGCAGGCTTTCGGTCAATTCCAGCTTAAGTAAATTTCCGGAAATAGCATGTCGTTGCAGAGCTGCCTGCACTTGATCCACGAAATTCTTCTGCCGGAATTGTTTTGCACTAACGTTTACTGACAGTGTTAAATCGCGAGTCAGCGTATTTTTCTGCCAGACTCTGAGCTGCGCACAGGCAGTATCTATAACCCATTGCCCAATGGGCAGAATTAATTCGGTTTCTTCCGCCAGAGGGATAAATGTAGCAGGGAGCACCAGCCCCCGTTCAGGGTGCATCCAGCGGATCAATGCCTCGGCTCCGCATGATCGGTTGGAACTGTTAATCTGAATTTGGTAATACAAATGAAATTGCGACTTTTCAACGGCAATGCGCAATTCATTTTCGAGGGTTATGCGCACATTAATGATCTCCTGCATTTCCTGGTTAAAGAATCTTATGGAATTACCACCTGCTTGTTTAGCCTGATACATAGCGATGTCGGCTTGTTTCAACAGCTCTTCTGCCGTATTACCCTCATGGTCGAAAAAGACAGCACCGATGCTCACGGTGCTATGATATTTGTGCATGTCGAGTTGGTAAGGTTTGTTGAGAGTTGCAAAAATTTTATCGGCAATGATATTCACCTTTGTTGCAGCTTTGATGGTTTTTTTATCCAAATCTTCCAGAATCAATACAAACTCATCCCCCCCCAAACGTGCCGCGGTATCGCCTTTGCGTAGACAAGACTCCAGACGTGTCGCTGTCTGTTTCAGCAGTAAATCACCATATCCATGGCCGAGGGTGTCGTTAATATCCTTAAAATTATCCATATCAATAAACATCACTGTACCCTCCAAACCTTTACGTACGCTGGAAGCTAATGCGTGATGGAGGCGGTCTATCAAAAGACGCCTGTTGGGTAAGCCAGTAAGGGGGTCATAGAAAGCGAAGTCATTGAGCTCTTCTGCCAATTTACCTTTCTCTTCATTTTGAAAGGCCAGCTCCTTGTTAGCAATGGCCAGCTCCTTGTTAGCAATCGCCAGCTCTTTATTGGCAATTGACAGCTCTGCTGCCCGTTTATCCTTCTCTGTATTTTGAAAAGCCAGCTCTTTGTTAGCAATGGCCAGCTCTGCTGCTCGTTTACCTTTCTCTTTTACCCGTTTACCTTTCTCTTTTTTTTGAAAGACAAGTTCCTTATCGGCAATGGCAAGCTCTGCTGCCCGCTTACCTTTCTCTTTTTTTTGAAAGACAAGTTCCTTATCGGCAATGGCAAGCTCTGCTGCCCGTTTACCTTTCTCTTCATTTTGAAAAGCCAGCTCCTTGTTAGCAATGGCCAGCTCTGCTGCTCGTTTACCTTTCTCTTTTACCCGCTTACCTTTCTCTTCGTTTTGAAAGGCCAGCTCCTTGTTGGCAATGGCCAGCTCTGCTGCCCGTTTACCTTTCTCTTCGTTTTGAAAGGCCAGCTCCTTGTTGGCAATGGCCAACTCTGCTGCCCGTTTATCCTTCTCATGGTTTTGAAAGGCCAGCTCCTTATTGGCAATGGCCAGTTCAGCTGCCCGTTTATCCTTCTCTTCGTTTTGAAAGGCCAGCTCCTTGTTGGCAATGGCCAGTTCAGCTGCCCGTTTATCCTTCTCTTGATTTTGAAAAGCCAGTTCCTTGTTGGCAATGGCCAGTTCTGCAGCCCGTTTATCCTTCTCTTGGTTTTGAAAAGCCAGCTCCTTATTGGCAATGGCCAGCTCTGCTGCCCGCTTATCCTTCTCTTCGTTTTGAAAGGCAAGCTCTTCTAGACTGGTCTTCCTATTATCACTGCTCATTGTAGTACCCTGCATCGTTACGCATCTGTGTAACCCTATTAGAAGTGCATTTAGGCAGTGTTAGGAGAACCTCAAAGGGACAAAATGTTTGCTCCCAAAAAACAGCCCTCTACATCAACGCTATACCGGCAAAATTCTTTTAACGTGCTTTTTATGGATTTCTCATCTATTCTGTTTTTCGAAAATGCGTAAAATTCGGATAGCATAACGCTTCCTATTTTCTTTAAATCTTTTACAACACTTCAGATTGTTCACCCTTCAAGTAACGTTCTGCAATCTTAGGTAACGCAGATTCAATTATTTCTCTAATATAAAATGCTTCAGCTGTACCTGTTTTAGATGCTAAAAAACTCAATGTTTTTCTACATATCCAGACCACAGCGTTACTGAAGTTGCCACAGTTCACCCTTGGAGAATAGATCTGTTCATTTAATTATATGCCAATATTTAAAATAACAGGTCAAAAATTTGTTTTTTATAAAGGGGTTTTGACCATAAAAAGCTTCGTATCATAATCATTCGCATTTACCTTCTGCTGTTGACAAACCAGCCAAAAAGGTCAATTCTGTCCGTTTCCGAGAGAGCTCATATAATAAATGATTCAAGAATATTTCCGTTTTATAAGGCACAGCTGGCCAATTCTCGTTTTTGGAATGATGACAGTTTTCATGGGAAATTTCGGTCAGTCCTTTTTCATCAGCTGGTTCGGAAACAGCTTTCAAGAAAGTCTGGGTCTATCAGCTACAAGCTATGGAACCGCCTACTCTATGGCAACACTTGCAAGTGGCCTGCTTCTGATGTGGATTGGTGGGAGTATTGATAAGGTCTCGTTAGAAAAGTTTATCCTATTCTGCACCATTGGACTTTCTCTGGCGGCGCTCACTCTCTGGCAGACCAATAATCTAACAACACTTGTTATCGGGCTTTTTCTTCTGCGTTTTTTTGGTCAGGGACTTTTTCCACACACCGCCATAACCACAATCATGAAAAAGTTTTCTTTGAATCGAGGGAAAGGTCTGAGTGTGACAACCACGGGCGTTCCCTTAGGTGAAATCATACTGCCTTCCATAGCAGTATTTCTTATTGCACACTTCGGGTGGCAACAAAGCTGGCTGGTGATCGCACTATCAGTCCCCTTACTCTATCTTCCTCTGGCACTTTTTCTTATTAAACTTGGGAAAGATAAAAAATATGCCGAACATGACCCAAGTGTAGATAATGAAGCTTCTATACCACTTATTGAGGATGGCTCCAGAAGAACGCTCCTTGCTGATTTTCGTTTTTGGCTGGCACTACCAACCGTCCTTGCCTCCCCCTTCATCGTGACAGGCATCTTTATTCACCAGGGATTTTTTCTACCACAGATGGGCTGGACACCCATGCTTTTTGCCAATTGCTTCGTTTTTTACGGGATTTCCCATTGGCTTTCATCAATGTATGCGGGCGCATTGGTTGACAGGTTCAGCGGGAGACAACTGTTAAAATATTATCTGATCCCAATGCTCATGGCTTTGCTGTTGGCATCGCTACTAAAAGGCAACTGGGTTGCTTATGTCCTACTTATTTCACTCGGCACCGCCATTGGCTCCGGCAGCCCAATCATTAATGCGCTTTGGGCTGAAGTGTATGGCACTAAGCATATTGGAAGAATACGCGCACTGATGGCATCTCTTGCTGTGATATCTACCTCGATCTCTCCAATCCTATTTGGTTACCTCATTGATAATGGGATAACCGGCCCTCAGCTTTTCTTCTGGCTCGCCATCTACGTATTATTGGCAATGTTTTTTGCTTTCTTTTCATACTCTAACAAGAAGTCGCTGGAAATTTGATTATCTCTTCAACCAATAGAGATAACTCGCTAACGGCCAAAGCGCGCCAGAAAATTACAAATTGATGTTCACTTTTCCAAACATTGATAACATTCTCAATAGACCCGTATCTTGTTTATCTTTGCAAAAAAGGGATCCATAGAGCTTTAATGGATACCCCTCAGCCTGGCGCCATTAAGAACATGATATAGTCACAAATTTGGTTCACTAAATGATAATTTCCGACCACCCCTCAAAGCTGAGTTTACCGCAGACCAACCCCGGCGTTGCCACAGTACTGGAATATCTGATCATTAAATTTCCCTATATTGATGCCCAGATTTGGCGACAGCGCATCAATGATGGCAAGGTACACTGCCACGACGGCTCACTGATAACAGCGCAATCGCTTTTTAAAGCGCAGCAACGGATCTACTATTACAGGGAAGTTGAAAGTGAGCCCAGCATCCCCTTTAAGGAAACGATTATATTTCAGGATCAGCATATTTTAGTGGCCTATAAACCCCACTTCCTGGCCGTCATGCCCGCTGGCATTTACGTAAATGAATGTCTGCAAAATCGCTTACGACGTCGCACCGGCATTGAAGGCTTACAAGCGTTGCACCGCTTGGATAGAGTGACAGCCGGTTTGGTCATTTTCTCTGTTAACCCAGATACCCGTCATCATTACCATCATTTATTTGAAACACGAAAAATAGATAAAACTTACCAGGCAATTGCCAAAATTAGCGACCGTGAAAACCTTGTAGGTCAGGAGTGGGAAGTGAAAAATCGTATTGTGCAATCGGAACCACGGTTTCGCATGCGGGTGGCCGAGGGAGATGCCAATAGCCACTCTATGATTCGCTGCTTGCAACAATCTGCTGGGAGGGCGTTATTTGAATTAAACCCCGTTACAGGTAAAACCCATCAATTGCGTGTACACATGCAGGCACTGGGCTGGCCCATACTCAATGACAAATACTATCCGCAACTACAACCGCTCTCTGCGGATAACTATTCAACACCATTACAGTTACTGGCAAAAGAGCTTCAATTTATTGATCCTGTGACTCAGCAACCAAGGCACTTTAGTTGTGAGAATAATTTATCGCTGAAATGAGGTAAAACAACCCGCGGCGGACTGAAAAAGTTATCAGATTGAATCTCATAAAGACCGCCATCTGACAACTGTATTGTAACAACTCCAATTAAAACCTAATTTAACCTTATTGTTTAAAACCACAGCTTGAGCAGAATTTTGCATCGACTGATTTTTCTGTGCCGCACTCTGAACAGAATTTTGCCACAGGTTTTTGCTCTGTGCCACAATCAGGGCAGAACTTGGCGTTTGCAGGTAAAGGTTGTGCACAGCTGATACAAGCTGGTAATGCAGCTTTATTATTTGCTTGCCTCTCCATTAAACCTGAACTCATATTACTCATCTGTTGGCCGATCCCCATACCAACGCCCATACCAACACCGGCTCCTGCAACACCCTGCCCCTCATTAGCCGCGGCTTTTTCTGCCACATCAAACATTTTAACTTTGTCATAGTCTTGACCATACAGATCAAATTCGGCTTTTTTAGCAAGCATCTCTTTGAGTTGAATGACACTTGTATCGTCTTGTGGAATATTAATCGAGCTTAAATAAAAATTTACGATTTCAATGCCAAAGCGTTCAAATTCATCTTTGATATCATGCTCAAGTGCCGCTGAAAATTCATTAAGATAAGCACTGATTTGCAGCAGGGAAATCTTATCTTTTATCACTTTTTCAGAAATATAATCCTTAATACGGGTCATCAAGTGACCACGGAAATAATCCAGTACTTGCTGTTGATTAAACTCTTGTACTGTCCCTACTAAGCTAGTCACAAACTTTTTCGAGTCTTTTATTTTAATTGCAAACTGTCCAAAGGCGCGCACGGGTACAAAAACATTATATGCGGGTTCTAAAATTGGAATAGGCTCTCGCGTCCCCCATTTCATATCCATATTGACCGCTTTATTAACGTAGTAGATCTCCGCTGTAAAAGGAGACAGGTTATCAAAAGGTAGATTAACGACATGCTCAAGTAATGGAATATTAGCTGTTTTTAAGGTGTGGCGACCTGGGCCTAATAGGTCTAAGGCTTGACCATTTTTAAAAAAGAGTGCTTCCTGTGCTTGGTTAACAATGACCTGTGTTCCCCAAACCAAGCTGTCATGGGGCCAACGCCATGCAAAGATATCACTGGGGCCATCGTATTTGACGCGATCGATAATATTCATATCTATTCCTTATGATTCGAATTTTGGATTTTTAAAATCTGTTTGTTTTTTAAATACATTTTTTGGCGAATCCGTTTAATGCGCAGGTTAATATCAATGGCTAAAATATTAAATTTGGCACCAAAAGCGAGTAGTAGTTTTTGCTCTTGTGCACAAACTTGACCATCGGCTAAACACATTTCAATCAGTTTATCTAACCAGTCAGAGGCATCTAAGGTTTCATCGGGAGAGAGCATATCTAACTCTCCTGCTTGTGCAGCTTTAATAATATCGTCGAGCACCTTTTGCGGAATACGGCGATTTTTTACAAATTCATCAAGGTATTTCTGCTCTGCGGCATCTACTTTGCCATCGGCAAATAATACTAAAACCAAACAAGAAAGTAGCGATACGGGATCAAAAATACGATCCGCTTTTTTGTTGGGTTTGTTACCTACGGCAAACTCATGCCCTTTAATCCTGATGATATGTTCAAGATGTGGTGCAAACTCTTCTAAAACCCAGTCTTGCTCGCCTGAATTCAAGCGGTTACCACAGTATTCACAGCAGTCTTGGTAGTTTTCACTTTGTGGTGCGCCACAGCCAGAACAATGTAAAGAATGTAAACCTTTTTTGAGATCACTGGTTAAGCCTGTTTTACGAATAAGGGTTATGTGGTGAGCATAAAATCCGTTATCACTAATGTGGTTACTGTTTAAATCTACTTTATTTGCTTGCCATTTCAGTAGCAGGTAAACCTTGTCAAAACGTTCACCAAACTCGACATGACTGACTTCACATAGCCCTAATTGGATATTATCAAAACAGAATTTTTTAAGATATTGCTGTGGAAAATTAGCAATAAAATCAGGATGTGCGACGGATAAAATAGGGTCTACTTTTTGTGTTAACCAAGCTTTTTGCAGGCGCCAAAAAATCGAACTCACTCTATCTTCAATCAGTGGAATATTAAAAGCGGGATCCACTACCTGGTAATCCGACACCCCTGCTATTTGTCGTTTAGCATTTTGAAAGCGCCATTGCTTTTCACTGGTTATTTTAGCCAATATCCAATCGTATTCACCCGAGCCTACTAACGAGCCACAAGATTCACACAATGAAAATTGACTGAGGTTTAATCTATTCCCGCAATTGGGGCAGTAGCCTTCAATTAAACCTGGTGTGCTGCGGGTTTGTGTTCCGGGTAAACGCACAAAAGTCCAATACTCAGTGCGCAGGGTAAGTGCTGTGTTAGCAGAAATTTTATTGCTGCCTGACCTTTTATCAAGGATTGGATAACGGCCACTTGAGTCGAGTTTAAAGTGCAGAGTTTCATAGTGTTTATCGGCTTCCATTCCGACCAACTCGCAGCCATTTAAATTAAGATTTTCAATTTTTCGTTGCTGTTGCCTTTGCTTTTGAATCTGAAATAGGATTTGCATTGACTCTGCCAGACCATCGCTAATAAATGCGGTTGCAGGGCGAGTATCATGAGATGAATAGGCCTGTTTGATAATAAAAAACGCTTGTTCTACCCGGCTTTTAATAACTACTTCTGAAAAATTTTTATCGCGTTGTTTTATCTTATTATGCTGAATCTGTTGTTTTTGTGTATTCTGTTTTTGCAGTCCACGCACAATGGTATGTTTGATACGGCGTTGTTTGTATCTATGCCCTTCAAATAATCCGGCCAGCACGCTACTAAGCACAATAATGATAATGAATAATGTGGACATGAGTATGCTAAACCTTGAGATCATGGAGATAAAGTTTAGTTATATCAGATATCAGATATCCTACTTAAAACAGGCTTTGATTTTATAGCCGCAATCACATTATTCATGCTGTTAGTCATTATTCACTTCATAAGTGAAAATGATTAACCATTTGTTATGGGATATACCCATCTCATTTTTTCTTGAAATCAATACGATCTTTGTCAGTAATTTTCCTAACCGCTTTACAAGGGCTTCCAACAGCAATAACACCCGCTGGAATATCTTTAGTTACAACACTGCCGGCACCTATAATGCTCCCCTTACCAATGGTTACTCCCGCACAAACAGTTGCATTAGCGCCAATCCACACTTCATTTTCAATGGTGATGGGGGCCGATGTTGTTATGCCGTTTATTCGTTCTTGCGGATCGATCGCATGGCCAGCACAACTAATACAAACCCCCGGAGCGATACATACACCCGCGCCGATATTTACCGGTGAAGTATCGAGAATGACGCAGTTGTAGTTAACGATTGCCATGCCGTGAAAGTGGATATTGAAGCCGTAGTCACAATGAAATGTCGGTTCCACAAAAACCATTTTATTATAGGTTCCAAACAGCTTAGATAATATTTCTCCCTTTTTAGCGGTATCATTGGGTTGGGCTTGATTAAATTCCCAGCAGAGTTGCTTAGCTGGCATTTGCAGCTCAAGATCTGAATATTCAAACTGCGATGTATATACCCAAACTACTTCAAGATACAGATTCAGAGCTTCACCCGGATGCTAGAACAAGGCATAACATGCTGACCTTTCGAGCGATTAACTGCGTTAATCCTCTATCGGTAGATGTTAAATGCAAGCATTTAACATCTTGAATGGTTATTCCCTTTTCAAGTGTTATAACGCAATGCTAGCTTTCGGGTGAAACTCCCTTCGGGCAAGGCGATAAACGATAATCTTCGTTGTTAGCAGGTTTTGATTTAGGATGACTAGATAATCAACCTTCTGCCTAGAATCTCATCATTTATCGACTTGCTGATTCCTGCATATTGAAGTAGTTTGGGTATAAGTGTCATGCTCATTTTGTTAATGTGCTTATTAAACACTGTTTTGAGATTTTTGTATAATTATTTATGCTTATTTGCATAGCGCCTGAATCTCAGATTGTTCTTTGCAGCTATCAAGTCGTCAATAATTGCATCTGGTTTAAATGGGTAAACTCGTTATAATAACACTCCATCATATTGATTTATTAAAGGTGTTTTTTTGGAAAAAAATATTACAAAAGAAGAGTATGGACTTTTAGTTAATCGTGCCGGACGTGCTGCTGTTGTCGCAGCTTCTCTATTAATTATTGTCAAGTTAATCGCCTGGATTGTGACCGGATCCTCAAGTGTTTTAGCTGCTTTAACCGATTCGTTAATGGATGTTACTACTTCAATAATTAACCTTTGGGCAATAAAAATTGCATTGCAACCTGCTGATGATGAACACCGTTTTGGTCATGGCAAAGCAGAAAGTCTGGCAGGCCTCGCCCAAGCCGCCTTTATTTCGGGCTCTGCTGTCTTTTTAATGTTTAACAGTATTTCGGCTCTGGTCAATGGTCATCAAATCATCGCCTCCAATGTGGGGATTGGTGTGATGATTTTTTCTGTACTGGTTACTCTTGCCTTGGTTTCGTATCAAACTTATATCGTTAAAAAAACGGGTAGTATGGCAATTAAAGCCGATTCGCTGCATTATCGCACCGATGTGGCATTAAATGGTGCGGTATTATTGGCTCTCATTTTAGCGGGATTAGGCTGGTCCTGGGCTGACGGAGTCTTTGCTATTGCTGTTAGTTTGTATATTTTACATGGCGCATGGGAAATTGGGATGCAGTCAATTGATTCGCTAATGGATAAACAGCTGCCTAAATCAGACGAAGAGAAAATCGTAAAAATGGCTTACCATATTGAAGGTGTGCATGGCGTTCATGATTTACGTACTCGCCAGTCAGGTAACACCAAATTTATTCAGCTGCATTTAGAGCTCGATGATTGCCAGAGTTTGTACGACGCACATGATAAAGCCGATAGACTGGAGCTGGAGTTGGATAAGATTTTTCCTCATGCGGATATTTTGATTCATCTTGATCCCCTTTCTATGGTGCCGTTAGAAAAAGAAAATAACAAATTAACATTTGAAACTGAGATCAATAATGACATTAAGGACACTTTATAATGAAAGCGGTTCAAGACGAGTTATGGAAAAAAATCAGAGGTGAGGCATGGCGTTATTCTGCCAGTGAACCTATTTTAGCCAGCTTTTTCTATTCGACAATCTTAAACCACCATAGCTTAAAGTCAGCCCTGAGTTACCAGCTGGCAAGCCGTTTAGACAGTCACACTATGCCGGCTATTTTGGTGCGCGAGGTGATTGAAGAAGCTTTTACTAAAGATCCTGAAATTGTTAATTCAGCAATGGCAGATATTATCGCAGTTCAAGAGCGAGATCCTGCTGTTGAAGATTACTCGACTCCTATTTTATACTTAAAAGGGTTCCATGCTATTCAAGTGCATCGTGTTGCAAACTGGTTGTGGAAGCAAAAACGGATCCCACTGGCCTTGTACCTGCAAAATCGCGGCTCGGAGTTGTTTTCAGTTGATGTTCATCCTGCCGCGACGATAGGGAAAGGTATTATGTTTGACCATGCAACGGGCGTGGTGGTGGGGGAAACCGCGGTTATTGAGGACAATGTTTCAATATTGCAAGGGGTTACATTAGGTGGAACCGGTAAAATTTGTGGTGATCGCCATCCTAAAATCCGCCAAGGTGTGATGATCGGCGCCGGGGCTAAGGTACTGGGTAATATTGAGATTGGTATTGGCGCAAAAATTGGGGCTGGTAGTGTTGTATTAGAGGCGGTTCCCGCTCATACCACTGTCGCTGGCGTACCCGCTAAAATTGTTGGCAGACCCTCTTGTGAGATGCCATCACTTTCCATGGATCAAGATCTTTAATGCTGAATTTTTGGTAGTAAAGCTAATTACCATTATTCAGCTTTGTCGGTAAAAGCAAAGCGTGGTTGCATGCTACCATCAACTTCTACATCCTCGATGAACATAGTTAAGGGTCTCACCCATAATGCTTGTTCACCATAGAGCGGGCGGTAAACTACCATCATCTCTTCTGTTTCGCTGTGTTTGGCCAGGCCTTCAACCTGATATAAATTACCTTTATAATGACGGTACTTTCCCGCTTTTATTTTATGCTGCATTATCTCTTGTTTCATTTTTATAAAAAAGTGGGAATAGAATAACACGATTGCTAAGATATAACGGAAATCCCTGAATATATTCCTTAAATTAAAAACAAAGGTTGAATAAGCAAGCGGGAATGCTTATTCTCAGTTGATCGAACAGAATGCAATATTTTAAGGGGCGGGTTGATGACATTAGAGCTATTGGAAAAATTAGAAAGCAAAATTCAAAATGCAGTTGATACAATTGCGTTGTTGCAAATGGAAGTCGAAGAACTGAAAGAAGATAAACAGGTGTATGCAGAAAAAAACGGACAGTTACAAACTGAAAATATCAGACTATCTGAAGAACACCAGCAATGGCAGTCTCGTTTGAGTGCGTTACTTGGTAAAATAGAAGAAGCCGAAGAGACTGCATAATTGCAGTGTTATCTAACCACGCTAATCATTGTGTTGTCACTAAAAGCCCAATAAATTGGGCTTTTTAGATCCAATAATAGCTTATTCTATTTCGTCTTCGTCTAGCTCCAGATCCGGCTCGTCAATATCTAAAGGCTCTGGTGAAATGATTATACCAGTGCTATCCGCATAAAGAATATCTTCGGGTAAGAAAGTAACGCCGGCAAAGTTAACCGGGACATTAATTTCTCCAATCTCATTATCAGCACCACCGACGGGGATTGCTGTGATAGCTTGAATACCAATATCTAGCTCATCAAGAGCCTCAACTTCACGTATACAACCATTTACCACAATACCCTCCCAGCAATTTTCAACTGCAAGCTCGGCAATATCGGCATTAACTAATGCGCGGCGTAATGATCCTCCGCCATCAACTAGCAATACTTTACCCGCTCCATTTTCAGCAAGTGTTTTATAAATCAACCCGACCGATTCAAAGCATTTAATGGTGACAACTTCACCAGCAAATGAACTTCGGCCACCAAAATTGGTTAAAAGGGGTTCAACAACATCAATGGTGTCTGCATAAATATCACAAAGAATAGAAGTATTATATTGCATGCTTAGGATCGCCTATGATTAGAAAAGTAATAATAAGTATAAACGTAACGTGTTCATTTACAATGTTGTTTTTATAACAAAAAGCACGCTTTAAATTTTTAGGGGTTAAATATCCTTAATCTAGCTCGTGAAAGAAGCTGCGATTGAATGATTTCTCACAGTAGTGACATTTGAGTTTAAGTTCCAAGTTGTTATTGACATAAAATTGCGTCTTAACGGGTTCGTTATGGCTTATGCAGTTGCTATTTGGGCAAGATAATACGCCAAGAAAAGAGCCTGGAAGCTGCACTTGAAATTTGTTTACTACTTTAAAATCTTTTATCTGATTGATAGTGGCATTCGGTGCAAATAGGGCAAGTTGGTTGGCTTGATCATCACTAATAAATGTATTTTCAACTTTAATTAGATCTTTAGTAATACCGCTTTTTGTCGGCAAATTTAGGCCAATGGTTATTTTTTCATTGGTTTGCGTTAATTTAAAAAAGCTTAAAATTTTCACGCCTTGGTGGGCGGGGATGTGATCAATCACTGAGCCATGCTGAATGGCTTCAACTTGTAATTTTCTTTGCGTCATTTGCTATTAACCTTGTAGTTGAAATTGGTTTGTTAACAGTAAGGCAAGTATCGCCTGTCTGGCATAAACACCGTTTTGAGCTTGCTCAAAGTAGTAAGCATATGGCGTGTCATCTACATCTTTATCAATTTCATCAATGCGTGGCAATGGGTGTAACACTTTCAAGTTATCACGGACATTTTCCAGCATGCCTGCATTTAACAAAAATGCGGATTTCATATGCTGGTATTCTGTTTCATCAAAACGCTCTTTCTGGACGCGAGTCATATAGAGTACATCAAGTGACTCCACCACTTCTTCTATGCTTTTATGCACTGAGTAGCTGATCCCTTTATCGTTTAGCTCTTCAAGTATGTAATCAGGCATAGCTAATGCGTCGGGAGAAATAAAATAGAAGTTACAGTTAAACAGTGATAAAGCTTGTGCGAGAGAGTGCACGGTTCTGCCATATTTTAGATCACCAACAAATGCAATATTAAGGTTATCAAGCGTGGCTTGCGTTTCGTAAATAGTAAACAGATCTAATAATGTTTGTGTCGGGTGTTGATTTGATCCGTCACCGCCGTTAATAACGGGAATGTTTGCAAATTCAGATGCTAAACGCGCCGCACCCTCTTGCGGGTGGCGCATAAAAAATGCATCTGCATAAGAGGAGATCACTTTCACTGAATCTGCGAGCGTTTCCCCTTTTTGTGCCAATGATGTATTGCCTGCGCTGTCAAAACCGATAACACTGCCACCCAAGCGTTGTACTGCTGTTTCAAATGAAAGGCGGGTACGTGTAGACGCTTCAAAAAAACAGCTGGCAATTACCTTGTTTCTTAACAGTTCAGGTTGCTGATTTTGTTTTAATGAGTAGGCGGTTTGCAATATAAGTTCAAGATCGCTGCGCGAAAGGTCGGCGATGGAGATAATATTCTTTTGATATAGCGGGTTATTCATCGTTTCAGACTCATAGTTAAGCTGTGACATAGGAAAAATTATACCACTGCTCTTGGATCAATTCTGCATCTTTAACTGTTTTCGTTATAGATTGACGCTATGATGTGATCTCTCTTTTTTGGGATTCGATATTTATGCTTAAGCACTTCTCTTTTTTTGTTTTTTTCATATTGCCTCTTCACCTGTTGGCAGCCGAGTGGGGGTTAACTCCTTTATTACCTAAAGGGACACAGGTCTCCTATATGGTGGTTGATCCTGCAACAGATCAAGTCATCACACAATATCAGCAGGCTATTTTTCGCACCCCCGCGAGTATTCAGAAATTATTAACCGCGACTGCCTCAAAATTATATCTAGGTGAGGAATTTCGTTATCAGACAACCCTCGAAGGGCAAAAAACGAAGATAAAAAACAATAACTATCAAGGCGATCTGAGATTTCGCTTTGTTGGCGATCCAACTTTACTGCGCAGTGATATTAAAGAGATGCTTAGATCTATCAAGCGCTTGGGTATAAAGCAAATCTCCGGTGATTTGCTGATTAATCAGTCGCGCTTTGACGGCTACCAATGGAGTAATGGTCAGGCTTGGAATGATTTAGGTGTCTGTTATACAGCGCCCGCTAATGCCATTATTGTGAACAAAAACTGCGTGTTAGGTAACTTAAGTTTAAATCATCCCGATGCAAAAAAAGCCACCCTGTTTATTCCCAGCTATGAACCGGTGGAAATTAGTAGTGATGTTTCAGTGGTCACTAAGGAGCAGCGCGCTGCACAGTTCTGTGAACTTGAATTAACACGTCGCAGTCATAACCAATACTATTTATGGGGCTGCATGGTGCCACGGGATCGCCCATTTGCTTTAGCCTTTGCGGTGAATGATCCCTTTGCCTATGCACGGCAAATAATTGCATCTGAATTGGAAAAGGTAGGGATCACATTAAAGGGTGAAATCAAACTGGACATCAGCAATGAAACTGCCGGCTTTGAAGATGTTTTAGTAAACCATCAGTCGCCATTATTGGATGAATTGCTACAGATAATGATGAAAGAGTCGGATAATTTAATTGCAGACAGTTTATTTAAAACATTAGGTGCGACTTACTTTAAACGCGCGGGTAACTTTCGTAATGGTGGGCAAGCGCTTAAATTAATATTAAAAGAGCAGGGTATCGATCTTGAAAATGCCTATTTAGCGGATGGATCAGGATTATCTCGCCATAATTTAATGAGTTCTGAGTTATTTATGTCAGTGTTAAATTATATTTACCACAATGATCATCGCTTAAAGTTATTATCGACCTTTTCCGTGGCGGGAATAGATGGCACGCTTAAATATCATCAAGGTGTAAAAGGCGATCTATTAAAGGGTAAAGTGATTGCAAAAACAGGCTCAATGAAAGGGGTTGCCAATCTACTAGGTGTTGTTAAGAGTAAGCTGGGAGACCGGCTTTTTGTGCTGATATTAAATGGATATAATTTACCGGAAATGACGTTAGAGCTTGAGTCGGAAAAGGATAAGAAAGTATCTAAATATTATTTTCAGCAAGCCTTTTTTGACGCTGTGATGAAATCACATTAGGAGATGAAAATCACAAGGGGCTAGGCCCTTGTGATATCTGGTTTTGATAACGTAATTTAGCTTTTAATCGGAAACCATTTTTCAGGTATGCCCTGACTAAATAAAACGACCGGCGTTGCCTCATCCTCTTTGTTCACCTCTTTTAGATCACGGCTATGAATTGGGTAACTGATACCATCAAAGTCGAGTTTGAACCATTGCCCGTTTTTTTCTATAAGTAGGCTTTGCCATAAATAATGCTGAGTTTGTGCAACTATTATGGGGGCGTTTACACGTGAGACGCGACTTGAGAAGCGGTAACCATTCTCCGTCCCCTCAAAAACAAGCATCTCACAGCCGTTTTGAGAGCACCAGTCAAGCAGTACCAGTGCATCTTTTACACCGTCTCCATTGAGATCATATTTTACTGAATTAAATTGAGTATCTCTCGGATCTGTACGGTGAATTTGAAAGTACTGGTTAACCGCTTTTTGTACTTCCAGGTCAACTTCTGCATCCGGACTAATATTTTGCGCAGCAAACTCACGATCGATACGGTCTATGGTGATGGCGGTCTCTTTAGCGTTCATTTTATTAAAGGGCAAACCAGCAGCCTCAAAGTGAGTCACAATGTTGTTTTTATTAATACTACGGGCGTTCAGCATTAGGCCTAGGCTATCGAAAACAAGCTCTTCACGAATCGTTTTACCTTCTTGCTTGGTCAGCATAACAACAACTCTATCGGGCGAATTACTTTTCCAGAAACCCGTTTTGAGGGTTGTTTTATCACCTGTTTTTTCTTTATATTCAACTGTATAGTTTTCATTAAGTGTTAAGTTTTCTGTTTTTGACGGGCTATTATGCAGGTAATAACCAGAATAGGTGTGTTCGATAATAGGCCATCCAGGTTCGCCGCAGCCTGTGAATTCTCCCCAAACAGAGTCTACTTTTGCGGTATATCCCCAGTACTCTTTATTCTTCAGATCGTAGCAATGACCAGGCTGAATCATTACGTTAAGGCGCTGCCCCTCTTTATTGGTGCTTTTAACATGGTTGATTTGTGTCGTTTGAAAGTTAGCGTCATTTACCTGGTAAACTTGATTGCGTGCTTTAGTTGCAAAAAAAAGTTTTTGATCGGTAATATTCAATCGCCAATAAGGTTCATCACCTCTCGCTTTAAACTGGAAGGTATTGACTAGTTTCTCACACTGCAGGGATGTTTTGGCGAGTGCCATATGATGGATTCTATCAATACGCATTAGCGCATCATGCTTTTTATCTGTAGGAGTTGGGAA
This sequence comes from Psychromonas sp., assembly GCF_047632995.1. Lineage (GTDB taxonomy): Bacteria > Pseudomonadota > Gammaproteobacteria > Enterobacterales > Psychromonadaceae > Psychromonas. The sequence continues at coordinate 7,751 of NZ_JBLIEK010000042.1, read as the reverse complement.
TACTATTTCACCAGAAAACTCGATATAAACGGGGATAAGCTTGGTTGATGTGATTTGCTCATAAATATTACGCAGTGCAGCCTTAGCATCCACCGCGAATTCTTGATCTGTTCCACATATTTTAAAGTAAGCTTCGCCATCACCTAAACTAAGCTGTCCTCTGAAATTGCTTTCTAATATTTTTGAAAAATCTTGTTTAATAATAACCGGCTCTGCTTTTTTTTCTGCAGGAGCTGGGGGAGTGGTGCTGCAAGCTGCAGTAAAAAAAAGGGGGACGCTTAATAACCAGTGAGATAGACGCATAAAAAACCTTAGTTCAGTAATATTGATAGGCTGAGACAGTTACTTTGCAGTATAACAGCGGTTTCTTTTATTTCACTATATGGACGTTAATCTAAAGCTCATTTATCTGATTGATTCTATAAACTGATAAGGTGGTGCATAAACCAAGTGCTATAAAAAGGGCACAAGCCCTTTTCTCGATGTGTATATTAAAAACTGTAGCGAAGACCAGCCCCAAGCTGAGCGCCAAAATGCGCGTTATCATCAAAGTCAAGATCGGGGGCGACTTGTGCGTAGGCATTCCAGTTTTGACTGAAATGGAGGTTTAAACCTAACGGCACGCGCACACCAAAACCTTTATCCCACTCGTTATAAGCTCCGGCACCGATATACCATGTGAAAGGAACCTCTGCGTTGAATTTGCCTCGTTTAAATATATAATCTGCAGCAACACCATCATTACCCAGCATGACGCTGAACTTATTATTTATTAATGCGCTGACGCCAAAGCCCATATCAGCGGCGAAACCCGCTTTAATATCGACGTTGTTATCTGCACTTGCTGATAAAGAAAAGAGTGTTGTTACCATGGCAATGATAATTATATTTAATTTTTTAATCATGTTGTTACTCCGTTAATAATTTATCTAAGAAAACTGCAACACCATCTTCTTTTGAAGAGAGTGCAAATTCTGCATCAGGTAACGCTTGCCGTAAGGCTTTCTGAGCATTACCCATAAGAACTGGTTTGGCAACTACATTTAGCATCTCAACGTCATTCATGCCGTCTCCAAATGCAATTGCGTCAGCAGTTTCTAGTCCTTTATCTCTTAATACTGCTTTAACTGCCTCACCTTTATTGGTGCCGGCATGCATCACTTCTAAACATTTTTCCAGTGAAAAAGTAAGATTAACTCGCTCACCATAACGCGATTTTAACTGCTCATAAATCGGCTGTAAGAGCCGCGCTTCGGCCCAAAAGAATATTTTAATGGTATTGCTTTTATCAAGTACGTTTAAGTCCGCAGCGACGCAATCAAATCCTGCATCTAACCCCATCTCATCTAGCTCTGCTATGCAGTAATTTGCATACCAGTTATGATCGGTAAAGAGGTTTATCTGCACTGCATCATCAAATTGAGTATCACAAATTCCCTGCGCGATATCAATATCCAGGTTTTGCTGATGAATGATTTCCCCCTCTCTATTGTGTACCCGTGCGCCGTTTGAGGTAACTAAATAGATCGGAATATCGAGTGCTTTCTGCAAACTTTTAGCTTCGATATAATGTCTGCCTGTTGCGATAACAAATTTATGTCCGCTTTCAACCCAGCGCTGAACAGTGTCCGTAGTTTTCGGGGAGATCTTATGATCTGGTCCCAGTAGTGTACCATCAAGATCTGATATGGCTATTTTGTACATCTCAGTATGCCTTGTTGTGATTTCTTTAAAAAGTTAAGCGTTGCGCTTAATGCCGGTATCCTGTACTTATCCGCTTCCAGTAATATTTCATGCTTGGCACCGGAAATAGTAATAAATTGAGCCTCCTTACAGCCTTTTATATTTTTATAAAATTCATTTTGTCCGTCTGCCGTGACCACTGAGTCGGTGCCTGCCTGAATAACCAATACAGGTATAGTAATCTGTGACGCATTTTCCCTTGCCTGCTCTGCAGCACTAAGACTCTCTGCAACCCAGCGCATGGTCGGTGAGCCAAGTTGAGTTTCAGGATGCTGCTCAAAGGTATTAAATGAGGAATTAAAACGTACTTTACTTGAAGTGAAGTCATTATCTAGAAATGATTTTTTTTGAAAATTACTGCCTCCGAAAATATAACAGGCGGAATCACTAAACCAGCTGCATATTTCAGCGCTGCTGTAAGTTATTATGCTTGCGATACTTTCGGGGATACCGCCTAAATTGATAGAAAACATCGGGCTGAAAAATACGCTTGCTGCGAAGGGATGTTGATACTGCTCTAAGTATAAGGCACTGATTGTGCCGCCCATTGAATGTGACAGCAGGTAGCTTTGCTGGTAGTTTTTTTGTAAATCAAGTGATAATACATAGTGGTTAAAATCATCGACATAATCTTGGAAGTGCTCGACGTGACCTTGGTATCGATCTGTGCCTAAGCGCTCTGAAAAACCTTGGCCGCGATGGTCAATTAAGTACAGATCATAGCCTTGCTGATTTAAGTCATAAGCTACCTCTTTGTATTTTAATATACTTTCGTTGCGCCCTTGGCTAATCACAATGGCTTTTTGACTGCCCGTTTTAATACTAACGGTATAAATCTCTTTATTATTAACACCCAATAAGCGACTTGATTGTGCATTTTTTTCCCAGAACTCATTTATTTTGGGATTAAAGTTGTCATCGAGTTCATTTTCAGTATTGAGTTGGAAACTGTTTTTAAGCATATTTTCAGTCGCATAAGTGAATGATTCAAAAATAAGGCAATAAAAAAGCAGCAATATTGAGAGATTAACTCGGTATATTATGTTTTTCTTTTTTTTCATTTTTTTTACCTAAAATTTTCAAGATCGTTATTTTAATGAGATATGAGAGAAATTAAAGTATCATGCATCTATATGCTTTAAGGATAATTTTTAATGAAGAAAAAATTTACCATTCATCTTGATGCAGTTTTAGTTATTGCTGTGTTGGCCTGCGGCTTAATTATTTTAACAATTTACCAGCACTCAGAGATAGATAAGCTGAGCCAAGAAAATCAAGCGCTGCAGTGGAAAGAGCTAGAGAACAGTTTTATTATCGACTCACAAAAAAGCTATATAAAAAAGCTGGAGCTGCAGATCAGTAACCGCAATATTCAATAGATTGTATATGTAAAATAAAAAGCCAGTATTAAATACTGGCTTTTTATTGTGTAAACTTGTTTAAAAAGAGTTAAGCAAGTTTAGCTTTGATGAAATCGATCACCTCTTCAATCTTAATTTCTTGTTTCTCACCGGATACGCGATCTTTATATTCAATAACCCCGTTATCCAGGCTGCGATCACCGATAACTAAAGTATGCGGAATACCGATTAATTCTGCATCTGCAAACATAATGCCCGGGCGTTCCTTGCGATCGTCAAACAAGACCTCAATACCCGCCTGCTGTAGCTCTGCGTAGTATTTTTCTGCAAGTTCAGCGACCCGATGTGACTTTTTCATATTCATGGGTACGATAACCACAGTAAAGGGGGCAAGCGTATCGTTCCAGATGATGCCGTTTTTATCATTGTTTTGTTCGATAGCCGCTGCAACAATCCGAGAAATACCAATGCCGTAACAGCCCATGGTTAATATTTGGTTTTTACCCTGTTGATTAAGTACTGCTGCATTCATCGCTTTACTGTAAGTATCACCAAGCTGGAATATATGACCGACTTCGATACCGCGAGCAATCGCCAGCGTACCTTGGCCACATGGACTAGGATCGCCTTCCACTACATCACGTAAGTCCGCAACTTCATAAGCGCTGATATCACGATCCCAGTTAACACCAGTTAGATGTTGACCCGTTTGATTTGCGCCACAGATAAAATCAGCTAGTTTTTCAGCGGCACGATCAACTATCACGCGAATCGTTAAACCTTTAGGACCAATTGAACCCGCATCACAATGTGCTGTATCTTCAATCTGCTGGGCATTTGCAAAAACCAGCGGGCTGGCGATACCTTCAATATGCTCCGCTTTAATTTCATTAAGGTTATGATCCCCTCGTATTACAAGCGCAACAATCGGTGCCTGCTGACCCTCTTCAGAGCATCCTTCCACCAACAATGTTTTCACGACTTGTGTCGCTTCAACATTTAAGAACGCAGATACTTCTTCAATTGTGTGTACATTTGTTGTTTCAACAACAGTTGCATCTTTGCTTGCTGCCGGGCGATCAAATGCAGGCGCGAGTGCTTCTGCCTTTTCAATATTCGCCGCGTAATCACTTTCTGTTGAGAATGCGATCGCATCTTCGCCACTTTGTGCAATTACATGGAATTCATGTGATGCGCTGCCGCCGATACTGCCTGTATCTGCAATTACCGAACGGTATTCTAGACCTAATCGTTCAAAAATGCGGCAGTAGGCAGTAAACATCTTCTGATATGTTTTTTCTAGGCACTCCTGCTCGAGATGGAAAGAGTAAGCATCTTTCATGGTAAATTCACGAGCACGCATCACACCGAAGCGCGGGCGTGTTTCATCGCGGAATTTGGTCTGGATCTGAAAAAGGTTTAATGGAAGTTGTTTGTAACTGCTCACTTCTTTACGGACCAGTTCGGTTACAACTTCTTCATGTGTTGGGCCTAAAACAAAATCACGAGTATGACGATCTTTGACGCGTAATAGTTCGCCGCCATATTGATCCCAGCGTCCGGTTTCAACCCAAAGGTCCGCCGGTTGAACAACTGGCATTAAGATTTCAATGGCGTCCGCTCGTTCCATCTCTTCACGTACAATATTTTCAACTTTACGCAATACGCGTAACCCCGTGGGTAGCCAGGTATATAAACCTGATGCTAGCTTGCGGATCATGCCTGCACGTAACATTAGCTGGTGGCTGACAATCACGGCATCACTGGGTGCTTCTTTTTGGGTTGACAGTAAATAGTTGGTGGTACGCATAGAAATCCTTAATTGATCAGATCAGTATAAAATGAGGGGAGATTTTAGCAGCGGAGCTGTCACTTCCAAAGGTTTGTTAGTCGATTTATAAAATATAATTGAGTATTCTCCATGCTTTCAGTTATTTTATCCCTGTAAACATCAAATTCGAAGGATTTTTAATGAAACGTTACCTGCTAATTGCAAAATATAGTACGGCTATTATGTTAATTTGCTGGTGCATTTTAATCTTAAACAGTTTACTGCCTATCAATCTCAATCAATGGGGAATCGTCCCGCGATCAATCGAACATTTGCCGGGGATTATCATTGCCCCCTTTTTGCACGCGAATCTCGCACATCTATTAAGTAACTTTCTCCCTTTTATTATCTTTGCTATTTTGATTGGTTTACAAAGTGTAAAACGGTTCTTTCTTCTTTTTGTCTTTTTTGTGGTAACAACTGGACTGCTGGTGTGGTTATTTGCGCGAGGTAACAGCATTCATATTGGAATGAGCGGCGTGATTTACGCGCTATGGGGGTATTTGCTGGTTTATGGTTTTGTATGTCGGCAATTTTTATCTATTATTATTTCGCTAATAACACTGTGTTTTTATGGCGGATTGGTCTTCGGAGTGCTGCCATCAACCCCCGGCATCTCTTTTGAAAGTCATCTGCTAGGGGCCATCGTTGGCGCATTAAGCGGTTATTACCTTGCTAAACGAGAGATTCGATATTCAGTACTGTCGTGATCTCACCCTTATTAACCCAGGATATATTGAAATCGGATAGATGCACCGCATAAATCTTTGCGTCGGTTTTACCTTTTTTATAAGCAGGGCGGGGATCTTGCTGTAATACCTCAATAATCAATTGCTGTAATTCTGGGTAACTATAATTTAGCTCTTCGAGAATTTGTAAAGCTAGCACTGAAAACTGAACCTTCATCAGGGGCTCTGGCTTATCTTGGGCAAAGCCTGCTACTGCCTGTGGTTTTGCATCCGCATAGGGAATATAAGGTTTGATATCGACAATGGGGGTGCCATCAACCAAATCAATATTACTTAACTGTAAAAACAGCTTCCCTTCGATCTGTTTGATCCCGTGAAACTCAACTAAAGATAAGCCAATGGGATTGGGTCTGTTTGGTGAGCGTGTCGCAAAAACACCCATCCGTTTGTTACCCCCAAGACGAGGTGGGCGAACCATTGGACTCCAGCTATCTTCTTTTATTGATTCGTTATTCTTATGGAAAATAAATACTAGCCATAAATGGCTAAATTCCTCCAAACCTAAAAAAGCATTAATATCATTATAGGGTGGCAAAATTTCAAGTTCCGCTTTCGCACTTGGGACAAGACCAGCTTGCCGTGGTACAGCAAACTTCTCTTTATAAGGGGAGTGGATAAAGCCTATGCTTTTAAATGATCTATTAGCAAACAAAATAACTACCCTTTTTCAGGCTGGCTGACATGGAAAGTTTGTCCATAACAGATGATATTTGAAATGCAGACCTTATCAGGATCAAAAGTTAAACAGGACTGAAAAACAATAGCATTAGCATTTTTTCCGGCAGCATTGATACGCGCATTGGTTCTTGCCTGTTTTATATCAGCAGGGCGATCATTTGCATTTTCCTGGCAGCTGCTTCCCTCCACTGTGCCGATAAAAGTATAATCAAGCGCTGCAAGTTGAGACTTCTCATAGACAGTGACCTGTGAAGGTTTAAAATATTCGTTAAAATTATCTTTATCTAGGTTCGACGAAAATTGGAAGTTACTGCAAGCACTCAATAACAGTATATAGCTGGAAATAACAATGACACGCAACATAAGAGACTCTTTATCAATAGTAGGGGATCGGGATGAGTGGCATAATAACATTTTTTAAAAGACCTGAAACAAACAAGGAAAGAATATGACAATAGCTAATGGAAAACGTGCCGTTTTTCTTGATCGAGATGGTGTAATAAATGTAGATAATGGTTATGTTTCAAAAGTCGATGATTTTGAATTTATTGAAGGTGTAATCGATGCATGTAAAAAACTTAAAGAAAAAGGTTACCTATTAGTAGTTATTACTAATCAGTCCGGCATTGCACGTGGTTATTTTACTGAACAACAATTTCATACCCTGACAGAATGGATGGATTGGTCATTCACTGATCGCGGTGTTGATTTGGACGGCATCTATTATTGTCCTCATCATTACGAAAAAGGAATTGGTGAATTTAAACTTGATTGTGATTGCCGCAAACCAAAACCGGGTATGTTGCTCAGTGCCATTGAAGAATTAAATATAGATGTAACTAACTCTATTTTAGTTGGCGATAAAGTATCGGATATACAGGCGGGTATAGCGGCTGGTGTACAGAGTAACTATTTGGTTAAAACAGGTAAGCCTATTACTGAGGAGGGGGAAAAATTAGCAACTGCTGTTTTTGATGATCTTACGAGTCTTGTCGAACAACTATAGTCAGATAAAAGCATTACTTTGTGGATAACTCTGTTTTTTATGTGGGTAAGTTGTTTGTAAGCTGGTATAAAAAACAATTATAGAAATAACCTGTTTTTATGCAAAAAAACACTTGCCAATGTGAGCTGTGTCTCTATAATGCGACCCCACAGACACAGGCGGTAACGCCGGTGGATGAGAACGAAAGAGGTTGGTTTCTGATAACGTTAAACGTTGATTAGAAATACAATAAAAACCTTTACATCGTTTGAAAGGTGCGTAATATACGCACCTCGCCGAAAGGCCGCTCTTTAACAATTTAATCAAACAATCTGTGTGGACATTCAAGAAGTCTTTGCTTGCAAAGCTTCTCCCGATAGATGAACCGCTTGCGGTAAATCGGT